>JADFOM010000137.1 GCA_022562835.1 Acidobacteriota bacterium
GCGTTTCGCCCTCACGGCGCAGTGGTTGACATCGGACGGAGTTTCGCACCCATGCTGCCATGGCGTTCCGACGCCCGAGAAGAGCGTCGAATCGAGAGGATTTCGCAGCAGATTTCAGAGGTCGGCGAACTCGGTCTGCATCGCGACTTCACGCCCGACGCAGTCATCGCCCTCGACCGCGAGCTCGGCATTGTCGACGACGTGACCCCGCCGGACGGATATCCCGGATCGTCAGGCCTACTGTTGTCGGACACATTCGCCAACTCGAACACCGCTGGTGAACAGGGATGACTTCCATGCCACGACTCGACGTCTCCGACATCGATGTTCAATTCGGAGGCCTTCAGGCCCTCTCCCAAGCCACCGTAAGCGTCGACCACGGACAAATCTGCGGCTTGATCGGGCCTAACGGAGCCGGCAAAACCACGTTGTTCAACGTCATCACCGGCATGCAGACGCCGACAGGCGGTCAGGTAACCATTCACCACGGCGACGGCACGACGGCCGATCTCACCAAGGCCGCCGTGCACAAACGCACACGCGCGGGCATCGCTCGAACCTTTCAAAAGCTCGAGGTGTTCAACACGCTGTCCGCCCGCGACAACGTGTTGGTGGCCGCCGAGTTGAGACAGCGCTGGGACCGCTCCGGGCCGCCGCCGGGCGAACGCGCCGATGAGATCCTCGAGCGCGTCGGCATAGCAGACGTGGCAGAGATCACCGTCGGTACGCTGCCAACCGGTACCGCCCGTCTCGTCGAGCTAGCCAGAGCGCTTGCAACCGAGCCCCTCTTCCTTCTGCTCGACGAGCCGTCCTCTGGTCTCAACGAAGAAGAAACTGAGGAAATGGGAGCCATGCTCCGTGCCCTTGTAGGCGACGGCTTGGGTGTGCTTCTCGTCGAGCACGACATGTCATTCGTCATGAAACTGTGCGATCACATCTACGTGCTCGACTTCGGGGAGATCATCGCGGCCGGCGCTCCCGCAGAAATCCAGGAAGACCCACAGGTACAGGCCGCCTATCTAGGCGCCGACATGGCCGACGAAAATGGAGACTCCGATGGATGAGCAGGTCCCGGTTCTCGAGTTCCTCGGAGTTCGCGCCGGATACGGCAGCATCGACGTGCTACACGGCGTCGACTTCGCGATTGCCCCGGGTCAGGTCTACGCATTGCTGGGACCAAACGGTGCCGGCAAAACTACAACGCTCGGAGTCGCTAGCGGTCAAATCACCCCCTCTGCAGGCAGCGTGATGATAATGGGAACCGAGATCAACCACGTTCGGCCCGACGCTCTCGCACGCGCCGGCGTCTGCCTCGTACCCGAGGGCCGCGGGATCTTCCCAAACCTCACGGTGAACGACAATCTGCGCATGTTCACGTTCGACGGCACCTCCTTCTCCGACATCAAGGAACGAGCCTTCAGCCAGTTCCCCCGTCTCGCCGAACGTCGCTCACAACTAGCCGGGACGCTTTCGGGTGGCGAACAACAGATGCTCTCCATGTCACGTGCCTTGGCGACGAACCCGGCATTGCTGATGCTCGACGAGCTCTCGATGGGTCTGGCGCCGCTGATTGTCGCAGAACTCTACGAACGGGTTGCCGAACTTGCAGACTCGGGCCTTTCGATTCTCATCGTCGAGCAGTTCGCACAATCGGTACTTGGCGTCGCGGACACAGCCGCGATCATGTTGCACGGGTCTATTCAACGGGTCGGCGATCCTGCGGTCATCGCCGAGGAACTGACCGCAGCGTACCTCGGCGCCGGTTTCGACGAATGACCTCGAAACGTAGAACACTTAGCAGGGGATCGAGAGATTCCATGACCATGAGGAGCCAAGAGTGAGCGACGACAAAACAAACGCTGCGGGACAGAAGCGGCTCGACGAGTTCGCAGAAGAGGTCAAGGATCTCAACGTCAGCGGTGGCCTCGCCAACCCAGAGCGGACCGGTTCGATCGTCGGCATCGTATTGATGGTCATCGGTACCATCGCGACGGTCTTCTACAGCATTGTGAAGCAGGGTGACTTGTCGGCATCGGGCACCGACGATCAACTCCACGAGTTGATCCAGGCCACGAACAACACATGGTTCGCAATCTGGGGGCTAGCACTGATCGTCATCGGTGCCGCGCTGTGGATTCGCAACTCGTTAACGCGCTACTTGCGCTACTGGCTGATCCGTATGATCTACGAGGACCGCGCTAATACCGACCGCCTGATCGAGGCCTTGCGCGACCGCGACTAAGCGTTGCGAACAAGACCTCTCGCAAGGATTGATAGGACTCTCATATGAGCAACCCATGGCCCGACGGACTCGGCATCATCGACACGATGATCGCCTTCCCGGCGACCGACTTCAAGATGTACGACTTCATCCGCAAGCAGGTAAAGGACAAGGAATCGAAAGAGGAATTCGACTTCCCCGTCGAGTACATGTTCAAGAACGTGCCGAAGGAGCTCTACGGGAACGACGACCCGATCTCGATCACGTTGCACGAGATGGACCGCTTTGGGATCGAGATCGGTCTCGTAGGTGTTGGCGACGAGGTTTCCCAGAAGGCGCTGAAGGACCATCCGAACCGTTTCATTGCGCAGGGCCACGCCGATCCCAACGACGGCATGGACGGTATTCGCCGCATTGTCCAGCAATACGAGGAGTACGGCATTCGCTCGGTCGGCGCGTTTCCCGCCGGCTGCAACCCACAGGTACCTATAAACGACGCGAAGTTCTACCCGTATTACGCAAAGTGCGTAGAGCTCGACATTCCCATCTTCGTCTGTGCCGGGGTACCCGGTCCGCGCTTCCCAGCGGCCTGTCAGCACGTCGAACTGATCGATCAGGTCATGTACGACTTCCCCGAACTGGTTTTTGTCACCCGCCACGGTTGCGAACCGTGGGAGAAGCTGGCAATGAAGCTGATGCTCAAGTGGCCAAACCTCTACTACTCAACATCGGCGTTCGCACCGAAGTACTACCCCGAAGAGATCGTGAAGTACGCCAACACACGCGGCGCCGACAAGGTGATTTATGCGGGTTACTTCCCAATGGGTCTATCGCTCGAACGCATCATGAGTGACATGGTCGACGTGCCGTTCAAAGAAGACGTCTGGCCCAAGTTTTTGCGCGGTAATGCCGCCAAGATCCTCAAGATCGACCAGTAGTAGTCTCTCGATCGCTATGAATGATGATGTGAACTATCTCGCAGCGATTAGAACAGAGGGCGATCGACTGGGCCGGTTCGCCGGTAGCGATCCATCGATTCGGGTGCCGACCTGCCCCGAATTTGACCTTGCAGGCCTCCTCGAACACATCGGATGGGTATGGGCCTTCGTCACCGCGCAATTGCGCGCCGAGGATCCCCTCAGCCCCGCATCGCCAGGAGCCGAGGGCGCGCCTGGCGACGACGAGTCGCCCGGTGAATGGCTCCGCACCCGTCTCGGCGAGCTCCTGGCCGCGCTGGACGAGGCTGGCACCGACACCCCCATGTGGACCTTCGGTTCCGACCAAACTTCGGATTTCTACCATCGACGCATGGCTCACGAATCCGCCCTACACCGCTGGGACGCGGACAACGCCATCAACGCTGCGTCCGCCGTGCCGATCGACCGTGTCCTCGCGCTTGACGGCATCGACGAAATTGCAGATTTTGGGATGACTCGCTCGCTGCAACGCGAAGGTTCGGTCGCACCGACCGGATCACTGCATCTACATGCAACCGACGGCGACGGCGAGTGGACCTTTGAGCTCATCGATGGCTCCGTCGCGATGTCGCACGGCCATTCCAAAGGCGATGCGGCGGTTCGCGGAGCAGTATCGGACCTGCTGTTGTTCATTTGGGGCCGTGGCCGGGCCAGGTGTGAACTCTTCGGCGACGAGACCGTGGCCGACCAATGGGCGGCGCTCGCCCCCTGAATGCCGATCGTGTTGCCGCAGCGCTGATCTTCGCGACGCTGATCGCGGGTTGCTCTGGGACCGCATCGATCGATCCTGCCGCCATCGCCGACCAGCGCTCGGTCGGCATCACTGCGACCGGCTGTGGACCGACGCCGGCGTTCGGGGCGGGAGCGGTCATCGGCGATGGACTGATCGCCACATCCGCGCATGTGGTCGCGGGTGCTACAGGTCTCGTCGTACAAACCCATGACGGCGAGACCCACGCTGCGCACACCGTTGCGATCGACCCTGACCAAGATGTTGCCCTGATCGAGGCCTCCGAGCTGGACATCGAACCGATCGAGATCGGTGAGGCCGACGCAGGTGATCAGGTCACCTTTGTCGGATTCCGCGACGGCGAGCGCGAACGCCGGTCGGCCGAGATACGTAGACGAGTCAATCTCAGCACCGGTGACATCTACAGGGCCGGCGACGTGGACCGTCCTGGCTATGAGTTACGCGGATCGATCGACAGCGGGGACTCCGGAGCAATCCTGGTCAATGACCAAGGCGAGGCGGTCGGTGTCATCTGGTCCTCGAGCATCCGTGTCGATGATCGCGGGTGGGCCGTGCGCATGGAGGCAGTAGCTGACCTGATCATGGATCCTGGAACAGATCCCGGCGACTTCGAATGTGCGCCTGGGTGAAAGCCCTCTAGGCCCCCGTTGAGCGGTGGCCCGGGCGGGCCCGCTCCACTGGATCACACCGGCTCATCTTCGTCGATCGGCCTAACGACCGACGAGCGGTCGGTCCGCTGAGGTATCGGGCGACGACGAGACATCAAGCCTCTCGCTCTGCGGTTCGATGACCGACCGGGCAACGTCGCCAGCCGTCAACACGAAGTAGGTAGCCCAACCAATCACACCGAGCAGCTGGAAACCCTCCTCGAGTAGAACGGTGTCAACGTCGAGGCTGGCACGCCGATCGAGGGCGAGGGAGATGACGATCACGACGACGGAGAGGCCGAGCACCGTCTTGCGTGTTCGTAGAATCTCCCTGTGGTTCGACACCGCCCACAACACGCAGACGCAGGCGAGGCCCAGCACCGCGACCGATTTCTTGATACCGACAGCGGTTGCCACCGAGTAGTGCAGTCCAAAGATCTCGTTGAGCATCAACAACGCTGTCAGCAGGCCTGACTGTCTAAGAAAGCTCGAGGCCCGATCACGCCCAGCGAGATGGGCAACAAAAGACCCTCCAAATGCAGCGGTCACCGCAACCCCCCACGCACAAAGTGAGGCATAGCCGACCAGACCTGCATACCAGGGAAGGCCGGCACTGATAGCAAGTGGCTCGACCAACAACCGCTGTTGCGCCTCGCCGGTGGATGCGATCATCAACAATAGGGCTAATGCAACAGCCCAGCAGCCGAGGAGCGGCGCCAGGACGCGAATTTCGTCGGCGAACACAAACCCGCGGCGTCGCTCCATTTGGTATACATCGGCCGGTCAGCGCGGGGTTTGAGACGCGGTGGCGCGGTGGCTTCGCTCGCCGGCATGACGGATGCGTTCCGGTCGACAAGACTCAACCCGACTCAGGGGGTTGTCATGTCCATAGTCCAGACCGTCACAGGACCCGTCGAGGTGGTGTCGCTCGGAAAGACGCTGATGCACGAACACCTCACGATCGGCTATCCGGGCGCGAGCTCCGACACGATCTCGCGGCGCGACCGCTCCGACCTCGTCGCTCGCTGCGTCGACAAGATCAGCGAACTGCAAGCGCTCGGTTACACAACGCTGATCGACCCGTGCCCTAACGACCTCGGCCGCGACATCGAGTTGACGATCGAGGTCGCGGAGACAACAGGATTCAACATCGTGTTTGCCACCGGTCTCTACAAAGAGGATCAGGGCGGCGCCGCCTATTGGAACTTTCGCAATCAATTCGCTGACGTGACCTCGGCCATGACCGAACTCTTCGTCGCCGAGCTGACAGAAGGTGTGCCCGGCTACGGCGTGAAACCCGGGGTGATCAAGACCGGCACCGGTCTTGGTCAGATGACCGACCATGAACGAAGGGTGTTCGACGCCGCCGCTGCAGCCTCCATCGAAACCGGTGTCGGCATCACTACCCACACCGAAGACGGAACGGTCGGCGACCTGCAGCAACAGGTGCTCGTTGAGGCTGGTGTCAATCCGGCCCATGTCGTGATCGGGCACTCCTGCGGGTCGAGCGACCCCGAATATCACCGACGCATCGCAGACGGTGGCAGTTTCTTGGGCTTCGACCGGTTCGGCCTCGAGGTATTGCACCCGGATGCCGAGAGGGTCGAGGCACTTGTGGCCCTCGTCGGCTCAGGTGCCGGTGACCAGGTGGTCGTGTCGCATGATTCGGTCTGGTGCTGGCAGGGCCAACCCTTTCCAAAAGGTCTCGAGGATAGTCTCGAGGCAATGTTCGATCCGACCCACTACGACCGGGTTATTGTGCCCCTGCTCCTCGAGGCCGGCCTCGACCAGGCACAGCTCGACGCCTTTGTCATCGACAACCCCCGCCGCTTCTTCTCCCGAAAGCCCTGAGATTGAGAGGAGCGGATTCGCCGAGGCACTGATAATCGTCTCAATCTCGACTAGAACAAACGCCATGACTTTCAACGAGACGATCGGTAAGAACTATGGCGCGCACATTGTGGCGCCGGACGGCCCACCCGCCCCTGGCATCGTGGTGCTCCAAGAGATCTTCGGCGTCAACGAGTACATCCGGTCGGTGTGTGCCCGTATGGCAAAGATGGGTTATGCGGCGCTCGCCCCCGACATGTTCTGGCGGCTCGAACCGGGCTTCAACGTCGAACCGTCCGAGGGCGACGAGGGCATGGGTCGGGCGTTCGCCAAGATGGGTGAGTACGACGATTCGCACACTACCGAGGACCTGCAAGCCTCGATCGACCATCTGAAATCATCGCCTCACTGCGACGGCCGCGTTGCTGTCATGGGATTCTGC
>JADFOM010000138.1 GCA_022562835.1 Acidobacteriota bacterium
AGGACGACCTCTACATCTGGGCATACGATCGTTGCGTGTTGTGTTATCGCTGCGTAGACGCGTGTGGTGATGACGCTCAGCACACCTTCGCGATCTCGGTGGCAGGACGTGGCTATGGCGCGCACATCTCCACCGAGTTCGATGTGGCGCTGCCCGACTCGGCATGTGTGTACTGCGGTAACTGTGTCGCCGTTTGCCCTACCAACGCGTTGCAATTTCGCACCGAGTTCGATCTGCGAGCCGCAAAGGATTGGCGCCCCGATGACCAGACCGTCACAACGACGGTGTGTTCCTACTGTGGGGTCGGCTGCAACCTTGAGTTGCATGTCCAGGACAATTCAATCGTCAAGGTCACGTCGCCAGCGGACCATTCGGTTACGGAGGGCAACCTGTGCATCAAGGGCCGCTTTGGATGGGACTACGTCTAGGCGAGACGTCGCATCCCGCTACGGTGGGTTGGTGAAACGAGGTCTGACCAGGTCGATACTTCTCCGTCGTTTCGAGGCGGGCACGATCACCCGTAGGCCCGATGAACTGATCGTGGAGGAACCTCTATCGATCCAACTCGACGGCAATCTGGTCGCGACGACCATGCGCACACCGGGCAACGACTTCGAGTTGGCGGCGGGGTTTGCCTGCACCGAACGCCTTCTCGCTGACGCGACCATCGATTCGATTCGGTACTGCGCGGCCGGCTCACCACTCGACACCGAGTTCAATGTCGTCTCGGTCGACACGGGCGGTCTGGCCCCCGAACCCCAACAGCGCATGTCCACGATGTCATCGTCGTGTGGGATTTGTGGTCGCGACGCCATCGACGAACTACTGGTCAATCTCCAACCTGTACATCGCAGTTTCGTGATTGAACCCGAGGTGTTGTTGGGTGTTGCTGAACGGGTGCGTACACAGCAGACCCTGTTCGCGTCGACAGGCTCGGTGCATGCTGCGGCGGCGTTCGACGCGAGCGGCTCTTCGGACCTGGTCCGCGAGGACATCGGACGGCACAACGCGGTCGACAAGGTCATTGGCCGACTCCTGCTCGACGCACGGCTCCCGGCAACCAACCTTGGTCTTTACGTCTCAGGTCGGGCTTCGTTCGAGATCGTGCAGAAGGCCTGGGTAGCTGGCTTCGGGACAATCGTCTCGGTCAGTGCGCCATCGTCGTTAGCGGTCGAGTTAGCGATCGAAGCCAACATCGCTCTGGCAGGGTTTGTGCGCGGTGACGCGTTGAACCTCTACACCTGAACTGGACAGGCTGCTCAGGCGGCCCCAAAGACGGCGTCAAGAATGCGTATTGTGCGCGGGTTCTGCCAACGTGTCCCAGGATTGTTCATCATGTAGCCGATCGAGATGCCACTCGCCGGGTCCGACATTCCGATCGATCCTCCGTAGCCGAAATGCCCGAACGATCCAGGGTTGGGGCCCAGCGGACGATCCGGGTGCGTGAGCATGAACCCGAGTCCGAAACGGCTGTCTCTTCCCAAAACGACATCGCGCCCATCGCTGTGGATCGCAACCGCTGATTGGGTCAGATCACCGCTAAACCGCCCTCCGTGCAAGAAGGCATCGTAGAGACGGGCCAATCCCATTGCTGTGCCATGCCCGCTCGTCGAAGGAATCTCCGAGGAACGCCAGCGCGTCGAGTTGACAACCCCGATGCCCGACATGGTTGGCGGATTGAAGTACGCCGCTGTGATCATGTCGGCTTCGCTCTCGTTGGCTGGCTCACCGATAAGACTGGCCTGTGTTTCTCTTAGGTCATCGGGGTTGACGTCGGCGTTGCTGAAGCAGTGTGCGATACGTCGGTGTTGCGCCACCGGCACGCCGAAGTAGTAGTCGGCTTGGCAAGGACCGCTCAATCTCCGCGAGAGCGCTTCACCGACCGAGTGTCCGGTGACTCGCGAAATGAGCTCGCCCAGGAGATACCCAAAGGTGTTGACGTGGTAACCGTGTGCGCTGCCTGGGGTCCAGTAGGGAGCCTGTCGAGCCAGTCGGTCGCTGATGCCCGCAAAGTTGTATATCGCGTCGTCCTCGGTTGGCGCAGCCAGCGCGACGAGCCCTGCCTGATGAGCCATCAGCATCTGGATGGTCACTGCACCCTTGCCCTCCGAGGCAAACTCGGGCCAATAGGCGGCAACGGGCGCGTCCAAGTCGAGCAGTTGATCCTCCGCACAATCCAACAGCAGCATCGCGACGACCGCCTTGCCGGTCGAATACCCATTTACCAGAGTGTTGCGCTGCCAATATTGATCGGGATCTAGGTGTGACCAGCCTCCCCACAACTCGACGAGGGGCTCTCCGGCACGCATCACGACCAGTCCAGCGCCGATCTCACCGTCGTCAAAGTTCTGTGCGAACGCGTCGCCGACCGCACTAAAGGCTGGAGAGCATTGGCCTTCGATGTGTGGTGTCCTGCTCATCATGAAGGTCCTTGCCAAGCCGGGGCAGTGGATCAGTCGATCTCGGCGCGATCGAGCCGCCGTGTAGCGAACACCATGCCGGCGACGGTGACGACAATTGGCACGATCCAACTCGCAGCCGAGGAGCGCAGTCCGGTCCTCGGCTCGGTGTCGGCCGCGCGGGCGATGATCGATTGGCCATAGCTCAGAATCGAGAACCTGGCAGTGCCCGACCCGACTCGCGCGATCACGTTCTCCCAGATCAGGATGTAGGCCAGCCCCCACCACAGCGCTCGACGGAACGCTAGGCCCAATGCGACGAACAACGAGCTATACGCGGCGAGGCTGAGCGTCACCGCCGCGATTGTTGCCGTGACGAGCCCATCAACTTCGGTAACGGCGGCAGCGATGGATACAGGCACGAGGACGACCATCGCGAGGACTGACAGGCTCGCGGCCAACGCAGCAATTGGTATGAGCCATCGATCGGTTGGTTTTGTCCACAGATAGACGAGAAGTCCATCCTCGACGAGATTGCCAAGTGTGGAGGTTGCGACCCATACGGCACTGATCGCCGCGACGACGCCGAGGCCGTAGCCGGCCACCGCGCCGAGCGCGGCATCGTTCACGTCGTCGGCACCGCGTCCGAGCAGCGCGATCAGAATCGTGATCGATCCGAGTACTCCCAAGCCAATGAGGCGGCCGCGGGTGATCTGCATTCTCCACAGCAACCGGTAGAGCTCTTTGATCGGGGGTCGCGGCCGGGTCAGCCTCATCGATTCACCAAATACTTAAAGACCGACTCGAGGTCATCGTCGAGGGGCCGTACCTCGATCAGTGTGGCGCCAACCTGTTGAGCCAACGCCGCGATGGCCAACCCGAAGGCCCCACCGTCGGCTGCTTCGACGCTGATGGTGGCTGAGTCTTCGAGTCGAACACCCAAGACCGCCTCGTTGGCGACGAGGGCGGCGGCGAGTGCGCGGGCCGACTCTGCTTTGACCAAGACCCGTAGCGGGCGGTCGCTCATCAGTGCGCGAATGGCATGGAAGTCACCCTGTGCAGCCAGACGGCCCTTGGCGATGACCAGTACGTTCGAGCCGAAACGTTCGACCTCCTCGAGGACATGGCTCGAGATCAGTACACACATTCCGTCATTTCCCAGAGTATGAAACAGCTCGACCATAGCGAGTCGTTGGCGAGGGTCGAGCCCGGTCAGCGGTTCGTCGAGCAGCACTACATCGGGTTCATGAACGATGCATTGCGCGATCTTAACCCGCTGGCGCATGCCCTTGGAATATGTCGGCAAACGTCGCTTGTCGCCAGTATCGAGTTCGACGATCTCCAGGGCCTTGATGGCAGCCGAGGTCGGGTCGTCGAGCTCGCTCAGACGGGCCGAAAGAGTCACGAACTCAAGTGCGGTGAGCGCCTCGAACACAGCCTCTTGTTGGGGCACGATCCCGATGCGGCGCCGTACGTCAGGATCGGTGCGCGGATCGCCGCCGACGATGTGGATCTCTCCGCGCGAGGGCCGGGCCTGACCCGACAACATTCGCAACATCGTCGATTTGCCGGCCCCGTTCGGCCCCAACAAGGCGGTGACCCCCGCTCCAATACGAAACGAGACGTCGGACACTGCGACAAGATCGCCGAACCATTTCGTCGCGGCCTTCGCTTCGATCATTGTGTCGCCCTTGGCCAATCCGGGCGAACCGGCGGGGCCGCCTTGAGGCGGCGGTGGGGGAGGTGGGGGTAGTGATGTCATTGACGGACATCGATCCGCTGGTATCGGAAGCGACAGAACGTTATCGCGGCGGTCGACCAGGCCAACGCCGCGAATATGACGAGCGGAGTTGCGAGGACCTCGGTTCCGACATCGGAGTGGGGTGGTTCACCGAAGATTCGCCGACCGACACTTTCGGCCAGACCGACGACGTTGAACACAGCGAACTCGTCGGCAACGCCGCCGCCTTCGATCAACGCGCCGGTCACTGCTGCCAGGGTCATGAGGGTTATGACGATCAGCGCACTGGCAATGCCATTACGAGCTGTGAGACTTGAGATAGCCATCCCTACCGTGGTCAACAAGAGCGCCACTAGAAACCCGGCCGCGACGATTCGTGCAAACTCACTGAGGTAGCCAAGAACATTGTCCGGTCCGCTGCCTTCGAACCCGGTTGCGGCAAGGATGAGTAGCTGGGGGCCGCTCGCGATGAAGGCGATGACAGCGAACAGGCCTGCGAAGCGGCCCAGCAGATAGGTGTCACGGGTCAGTGGTGAGGCGAGGTACAACCCCAGCATTCCCGTGCGGCGATCGGTGCATAGGGCCTCGGGCGAAACAAAACTGACAAACAGTACGACGAGAAGCGAAATGAAACCGAAGTACTCGCCGAGCTGAGGGCCCACATCGGAGACGTCATTGAACTGAGGGCCCCGATCGGAAAGATCGTCGAAAGGGTTCATCACTGCGAGGCCGACGATCACGATCGCTGGTAGGAAGGCGGCGACAATGATCGCGAATGGCAAAAGTTTGTGTTTCCCTTTCCGCTTGAGCCCTAAGACCCGTTGGACTCCGTGTTTGGCGAGGTCCAGGATCGCCCACCACACCGGTCGACGTTCGCCTTCGAATTTGCGGTAGCCCGTGTCGTGGATGCGCGCGTCGGTCATCCGAGCTCCAAATAGACGTCGGTCAGTGTGCGACGCTGCGCTTCGAGTCTGTAGAGGCTGGCGCTGCTCGCGACGATTGCGTCGCGAACCGCATCGAGCAGGGAAATCTCTGGCGACGCCGTGCCTCGTCCGATCGCGAGTCTGACGCCGTCGACGGCAACCTCAAAGCCCACTGAGTGCAGCATTGTGCCGACGGCTGAAGCGTCGCCGTGCAGCTCGACGTCGAGGCGGTCGTCGACGCTAACGAGATCGCTCAGTGTTGTCGATCGTGTCACTCGACCCTCGCCGAGGATGACGACGTGGTCGCAGACTCGCTCGACCTCGTCGAGTAGGTGTGACGTCAAGATTACGTCGATGCCGAAGTCGCCGGCGATGCGGCCGATCAGATCCAACATGTCGTCGCGCTGCATCGGGTCGAGCCCATCGGTCGGCTCATCGAGGATCATCAGGTCTGGGTCGTGGGCGAACGCCGATGCGAGCTTGACGCGCTGACGCTGACCGGTCGACATTGTGCCGATCGGGCGAAAGCGTTCTTCACCAAGCCCGACTTGCCACAACGCGTCGCTGGCCCGCTCGGTCGCAGCGAGATGCTCGATGCCGTGTAGCTGGGTGAGGTGACGTACGAGGTCCATGGCCTGAACGTCGGGTGGCAGCAGGTGATGCTCGGGTGAATAGCCGATGCGTTGGCGCAGAGCGGAACCGTCTCCCTCAGGGTCGAAGCCGAGGACGCTGAGTGTTCCACCGTCTCGTCGGTGCAGGCCGAGCATGAGGCCGATCAATGTCGTCTTGCCAGCACCATTGGACCCCAACAACCCTGTAACGCCGTTGGACATGTCGAACTCGACATCGCGCAACACCGAGGTTGCGCCGTAAGCCTTTGTGACGCCTCGGGCGGTCACGATTGGAGCGCTCGGGGGTAACGGCATCGGCATCAGCATAGCTGTGGGCGGTGCATCGATTCGGACAGATATATTGACTCCCTAATGAGCGGCGCCGAAGAACTCTCCGCAATCCTGCTTGCCGACGACCCGACCGACAGCCTCTGGCGGTCGGTCGAACGCGGGCGTATGGACGAGCTGGTGCCCGAGCTCGGTGCGCTGGAGATGGAACAAGATCCAATCCACCGGCACAAGGATGTGCTGAGTCATACCATCGCAGTGACCGCCAAGACCGACTGTGAGATCACGGTCCGAATGGCCGCTCTGTTTCATGACATCGGCAAGCCGAAGACCCGGTCATTCGAATCGGGCGACGTGACGTTCCATCACCATGAGGTCGTTGGATCGCGCATGACTCTCAAGCGCCTCACCGCCTTGGAGTTCGATATGTCAACCGTCGATGACGTTACCGAGTTGGTTCGGCTCTCGGGACGATTTAAGGGTTATGCCGACGGATGGAGCGATGCAGCGGTACGGCGGTACGCCCGAGATGCGGGTCATCTGCTCGGCAAGTTGAACCACCTCGTTCGCTGCGACTGCACGACTCGCAATCCGCGTAAGGTTGCAGCGTTGCAGGCCTCGATCGACGAGCTCGAGGGTCGTATTGTCGAGCTCGCTGAACAGGGTCGTCGCGAGGCCGAGCGGCCGGACCTCGACGGCGACGCCGTCATGGCGTATCTCGATGTTCCGCCTGGGCCCATCGTCGGTCGGGCGCTGGCGTTCCTACTGGAGTTGAAGCGCACCGAGGGTGTGTTGGAGCGTTCAGAACTTGAGCGTCGTCTGGACCAATGGTCGGCCA
>JADFOM010000139.1 GCA_022562835.1 Acidobacteriota bacterium
TCGAACGCCCCATCGGTGTCGTCACCGCCACCGTCCGCGAAGGCGATCAGCGCGACGATCGCGATCGCACCGAGACCTGCAACCGCCGCCGCGATCGCGATCCAGGTACGACGGAATTGATCGCTCAGGAGGCGTCCGGCACGCTGATCGAGGCGATGTCAGGGAACTCAGGAGCTGTTGCAGGAACCGGCGGCGCTGTCTCGGCATCTGGCATCGTGTCCTGCGCGTCCGGAGCCGCCATGTCCTTGTAGTCGATCGGTTCGTGGGCGACCAGATCAGGGATGGCACCGGGCTCGAATGCGGCCGTTGAACCGCAGACTGCCACCGTCTCGATGTCGGTCGGATCGGAAGTCTCGAACGTGTTGTCCTCGAAGCAGTTCCCGAGCGGACCGTCGCTGCCGCTGAGCAGGATCAATCCGAGGTCGACGGCGTTGCCCGACAATACGTTCTCACGCACCTCGTTGCCCTCGGCCGGCCAGATGGTTTCGCCGTCGGGGAAGATGGACACCGCAATGCCGGCGAAACTGTTGTTCTCGCTACGGTTCCGCTCGATGATGTTGTCGTTGCCTCCGGCAATGACCAGCCCGACGCCGAACGCGAGGTCCCATTCATCACCCTTGCGTGGGGTGTCGGAATTGCCGTTGTCGTGAATGTAATTGCCAACGAAGGTGCCTTCGTGTTGAGGTGCCAGCGCCTCACTGTTGAGCGAGTTGGGGACAAGACCGATGCGATTGTTTCGCCACTCGCTGTTGATTACGTAGAGGTCGCCGCCAGCGTTGGTTCCGCTGTAGCCGAGGGCGTTGTTCTCAGAGATCACGTCGTCGATGACCGAGTTGCACGGAAAACATTGTCCGATGTAGAACGCCGAATCGGGGTGTCCCGAACCGTAGCTGTGCTCCATCGTGCCGCCCTGCGCGTTGAACGCGTAGACGCCGTACTGGCCGTTGTTGTAGGCGGTGATATACGAGGCCCGATAGTCCTGGAGGAAGGATGTGTCACCGTCGTAATTGCCACCTGTGAAGAAGATGCCGTTCGAGGCGTAGGAGTGCACCGTCAGATTCTCGACAGCGACTCCACCGGCGAACACGATGATGCCGTTTTCGAAGTTCTCGTCGTGTTCGCCATCAAGGATGACCTCGTTGCGGTCGGTGCCTCGGATGACGATGTCGTCGGTTTGTACGATGACCGCCTCGTGGTAGGTGCCGGCAGCGATGAGCACGAGATTGCCTGGCTCGGAGGCATCGACGGCTTCCTGGATCGTGGCGTAATCGTCAGGGACATTGAGGGTGGTGTAGTCGCCCCCGCTGTCATCGCTGTCGTCGTCGCCACATGCTGCGGCGAAGAGGGTGATTATGGCGAGAACTGCAATGAAGCGGCGCATGCGGCGCAGATTAGCAACGTCTGTGACGTTGGACGTGTTGGTTGACTAGAGCACGATGATGGCGCCGAGTTGACCGGCACCGGGCGCTCCGTGGATCGAGCAGTAGTACCCAAACGATCCGGCGTTGGCGAACGTGCGGCTTGCCGAGGTGCCTGGGGCGAGGTCGTCGGTCGGGATCGCCTCAAATGCCACAGGGTCATCGGGCTTAACGTTGTGATAGTTGAGCCCGTTATTGGTCCATAGAACCTCGGTGCCAGGGCTGACTATGACCGTGCCAGGTTCGAACAAATTGTCCGTGGTTGAGATCTCGACCGTGGCCTGGCCGGTCAGGTCCGTTGCGTCCTCGAGGATTTCGGCCGACCCTTGCGAGTCGGTGTCTGCGTCACTCCCTGCGAGATTACCGCCGTCGCCGTCGTCTAGAGCCACGATCGCGATCACAACGATCACCAACACCAGGCCAACACCCAATGCGATCTTTATCCAGATGAAAACCTTCTCGTTCAGCATTCTCCTCATTGGGCGTCAGAGCGTCTGCTGAAGCATTACACCGGGTGGATTGATCAGTCGATCCCTACGACTTCAATGTTGAGCGTGCCGCCAGGCGCATCGAACGACACTACGTCGCCTTTCGATGCGCCGATCAGCGAGCCCCCCAGCGGCGATCCTGGCGAAATGACGTCGAGATCGCCGTGGCGTTCTTCGATCGACCCTATGAGGTATCGCTCGGTGTCTTGGTCGCCTTCGTAGCGGATCGTTACAACCGACCCGGTAGTGACAGTGTCCCCGCCGGTCGTTCGCTCCACGATCACCGCGTTGTCGACGATGCGTTGGAGGTGCAAGATGCGCCCCTCCATCTTGCCCTGTTCTTCCTTGGCGGCGTGATAGTCGCCGTTCTCGGACAAGTCGCCGAGTTCACGGGCGGTCTCGATCTTCTTGGCGATCTCGATGCGTCCACGAGTCTTGAGGTCATCGACTTCAGTCTTGAGACGGTCAAATGCCGACTGTGATAGCTCTTGTGTCTCCGCCATCTCCGGAAATCTAGCGTGCCCCGAAGGTGTTGCGAGCGGTCTTACCAATCAGGTTCCAGGCACCCTGCGCGAAACTCGATTGGGCGTTTGACCGCGGGCGGTTAGAATCGGTAACCATGATGAATGATCCCGTCATCATCGTAATTCCCTAGCGCACGTCGGCTCCGACGTGCGCGTTTGACCGTCCACCCACGTGGGCGGTTTCTTTTTGTCCGAGAAGATTCGACTTCGACCCAACAGGAACACGAATATGACTCATCGCATCGGCGTGATCGGCGGCGACGGCATAGGGCCGGACGTCGTTGCAGAGGGACTCAAGGTCATCGCGGCCGCTGGGATCGAGCTTGAGACCGTCAACTACGACCTCGGAGGTGCTCGTTATCTCCGCGATGGCGTTGTGCTCGAGGACGAAACGATCGAGGAGTGGCGGGCGCTCGACGCCCTTTATCTCGGAGCGGTCGGTACCCCTGAGGTGCCGCCCGGAGTGATCGAGCGCGGGCTTTTGTTGAGGATGCGTTTTGACCTCGACCTCTACATCAATCAACGACCCTTCGTTTCGACAGCCGACGCCATAGATCCGTTCGATTTCACCGTGATCCGCGAAAACACCGAGGGTACCTACGCTGGTGAGGGTGGCTTTCTGCGGCGGAACACTCCCGAGGAGATCGCGACCCAGGGATCGGTCAACACGCGTCACGGCGTCGAGCGTTGTATCCGCTACGCCTTCGAACTCGCACAGGGTCGCGCAAAGCACCTCACCTTGGTCCACAAGACCAACGTCTTGACCTTCAGCGGTGACCTGTGGGAGCGGACCTTCAACGAGGTCGCGACGCAATACACCGACGTCACAACCGCGTATAACCATGTCGATGCGGCATGTATCTATTTCGTCGAAGATCCAACCCGCTATGACGTGATCGTTACCGACAATCTGTTCGGTGACATTCTCAGCGACCTCGGAGGGGCGATCTCCGGTGGCATCGGGTTCGCCGCGTCCGCGAACCTTCACCCCGGTCGCGTGTCCATGTTCGAACCAGTGCATGGTTCGGCACCGGACATTGCTGGCACAAACACGGCCAACCCAATCGCAGCGGTCATCTCCGCCGCGCTCATGCTCGAACATCTTGGCGAACATGACGCAGCGTCGCGGATCATCACCGCATGCGAGAATGCAAAGACACTCAAAGGATCGACCACCGAACTCGGCGACGCAATCGCAGATGCAGTCCGCTGAGCCGAACACGTTTTCTGAACAGATAAGACTGAACGGATAAAAGGGGCCCAACAATGCCAATCGAACCGACCGAAAAAATCTGGCTAAACGGCGAGATGGTGGACTGGGACGACGCAAAGATTCACGTGTTGACCCATTCGTTGCATTACGGCATGGGCGTATTCGAGGGCATTCGCGCTTATGAAACCGACGAAGGACCGGCGGTCTTTCGACTGACCGATCACATCGAGCGACTCGAACAGTCGGCCAAGATTCTGATGATGGAGTTGCCGTATTCGGTTGATGAGCTCATTGCCGCGACCAAACAGGTCGTTGCGGCGTCCGGTTTGCCGTCGTGCTACATCCGCCCCATCGCTTACTACGGGTACGGCGAGATGGGTCTTGCGACAACGAATTGTGATGTCGAGGTAGCCATCGCCTGTTGGCCCTGGGGTGCCTACCTCGGCGACGATGCCGCTACAAAAGGCGTTCGTATGAAGATAAGTTCGTGGACTCGCCACGAGCACAACACGATGCCGCCGGCCGCCAAGACCACCGGGAACTACGTCAACTCGACGCTCGCCAAGATGGAAGCGTTGCGAGCCGGTTATGACGAAGCCGTCATGTTGAACTCGCAGGGATTGGTCAGCGAATGCACCGGCGAGAACATCTTTGTTTCGCGTGGCCAAAAACTCATCACGCCGCCCTTGGTGGCGGGCGCTCTCGAGGGGATCACGCAGCACTCGGTGATGACGATTGCACGAGACCTCGGTTTCGATGTCGCCGTCGACAGCCTGGCGCGCAGCGACCTCTACATAGCGGAGGAGATGTTCGTGTGCGGTACAGCAGCCGAAGTCTCAGCAGTGAACTCGGTCGATGACCGTGAGATTCCTTGTCCGGGGGAGATGACCAGCGCCATAGCCGGTGCCTATGCCGACGCGGTGCGCGGACGTACCGACCGTTATAAGGACTGGAACGAACATGCCCGCTGACCTGCCCGCCGTCGGGGCGTTGCCCAACGTTCCGACCTCGGTCGATATTTATGACACGACGTTGCGCGACGGCAGTCAGCTCGAGGGGATCTCACTGACCGTCACCGACAAGCTGCGGATCGCTGAGCAGCTCGATCGACTTGGCGTGCACTACATCGAGGGCGGTTGGCCCGGGGCGAACCCCAAGGACGAGGAGTTCTTTGAACGCGCGCGCAGTGAACTGAAGTTGCGCAACAGCAAGTTCGTTGCATTTGGCTCGACCCGACGAGCCAAAGGTCGCGTAGACGAAGATCAGACGTTGGCGAACCTGGTAGGTGCGGGCACCGAGACGGTCTGCATCGTGGGCAAAGCGTGGGACTATCACGTTACGGAGGCACTGCAGACCAGCCTCGATGAGGGCGTGGCGATGGTTGCCGATTCGATCGAATACCTCAAGGGCCGTGGACTCGAGGTGTTCTTCGACGCCGAACACTTCTTTGACGGCTACCGCAACAACCCCGAGTTCAGCCTCCGAGTACTCGAGGCCGCTGCGACCGCTGGCGCGGACTGCCTTGTTTTGTGCGACACCAACGGCGGTTCGCTGCCGCACCAGGTCGAACAGACCGTCTCCGAGGTGGTCTCTTACGTCGACACAGCGGTCGGCGTACATCTGCACAACGACACCGGATGCGGAGTGGCCAACGCCATGGCGGGCGTGCGCGGCGGCGCCACGCAGGTGCAGGGGACGATCAACGGCTACGGAGAGCGGGTCGGCAACTGTGACCTCGTGCCGATCATTGCGAATCTGTCCCTGAAGATGGGGATCGAGACGATCCCGTCTGAGGGCATCTTGCAGCTCACGTCGGTGTCACATCACATCGCCGAGTTGGTCAACTTCGCCGTCGACCCCCAGCAGCCTTACGTCGGAACCTCCGCTTTTGCACACAAGGCGGGCCTGCACACGAGTGCGATCGCGCGGCGCCCCGATGCGTATGAACACGTGAGTCCAGAACACGTTGGAAACGGCACACGGTTCCTGGTTTCGGAGATGGCTGGGCGTTCGACGATCGAGCTGAAGGCTGCCGAACTCGGTCTCGACATTGCCGGCGAGGCTGTTGGAGACATCGTCGACACCCTCAAACGTCTCGAACACGAGGGATATCATTTTGAGGCAGCGGACGCTTCCTTAGAGCTGTTGATGCGTGCGGCGTCGGGCTGGGAGCACAATCTGTTCGAGGTCGAGTCGTTCAAGGTTGTGATGGGTCACCGTGGCGGTTCGAGCCGAGCATGGAACGACATGGCCGTCGAGGTTGACACCGAGGCGATCGTCAAACTTCTTGTCGACGGCGAGCGCAAGGTCGGTTTCGGCGAAGGCAACGGACCGGTCAACGCACTCGACACGGCGCTGCGAGATGTTCTGGCCCCGAAATATCCAGCGATCGGTGCTATAGCGCTAACCGATTACAAGGTGCGGGTTCTCGATACCGAACTCGGCACCGGAGCGATGACGAGGGTGCTGTTGGACTCGACCGACGGGACCAGCGAATGGACCACTATCGGCGTATCCGAAAACATCATCGAGGCATCGTGGCAGGCGCTTGTCGACTCACTGGTCTACGGCCTGGTCCACGCCGAGTAGTTCGCGAGCGAGCGGTGTCAGACACCAAGCACGAATTACAGGCCGATTCGTTGGGCGAGCAGCTCACGGTGATAGGTCGGATCGCCGAACAACAGCTCGGAGCTCTTGGCACGCTTGAAGTAAAGGTGTGCTGGGTGTTCCCAAGTGAAGCCGATACCGCCGTGGATCTGAATGTTCTCGGCCGACGCGTGGAAATACGCTTCGGAGCAGTAGGCCTTGGCAAGACTGGCGACAGAAGGCAGCTCGTCATTGAGTTCCGCTGCGCACCAGCCGGCGTAGTACGCGGCTGACTTGGCTGACTCGACCTCGAGCAGCATGTCGGCGCACTTGTGCTTGATCGCTTGGAACGAGCCGATCGGGCGACCGAACTGAACGCGGACCTTGGCGTATTCGACGGACATGTCGAGGCACATCTGGGCGCCGCCGACCTGTTCGGCCGCAAGGCCCACAGCGGCGAGATCGAGTACTCGTTCGAGCACCGTCCAGCCCTCACCTTCGGTGCCGATCAGTGTTGCCTCGACGTCGGCAAACTCGAGCTTGGCCTGCTTGCGCGTTTG
>JADFOM010000140.1 GCA_022562835.1 Acidobacteriota bacterium
GTCATGGCCTCGCTCGGCCTCCCCGGTCTAGCAGGCTTCTGGGGCGAGTTCCCCGCGATCTTGTCATCGTATGACCCTGCAAACGGAGTGTCCGAAGAGATCTTCCGGGCCTACATGGTCATCGCGGCGCTCGGCACCGTGCTCGCCGCTGGGTATCTGCTGTGGTTGCTCCAGCGCACCGCCTTTGGCACTCCGAGCGATGAATTCGCGGACGACCCGGAAATCGTTGACGTCTCGCCGGTTGAATGGGTTGCTTGGACCCCCATTCTCGCGCTGATCCTTGTGTTGGGTATCTACCCGAACCTCTTGTTTAAGACCACCGACGACGCTGTTGTGAATTCGCTCAATCCCTGCCTCTCGGTCAGCGAAACCGACCAAGCTGAGATCGAAGCGCTCGACTGTGGTGCGGTCTACGACCTCGGCAACGTGGTAGAGACGGCTTCGGAGGGCGAGTGACGTGATCGCTCAGGTCCTGGCACAGGCGTTCGAGTCGCCGACTATCGACTATCACGCACTCGCGCCCGAGATTGTGCTGGTCTCGTTTGCTGCGTTGTTGATCCTCCTCGATGTCGTGCTGCTGGAAAAGGGCCGGACCTTCATCTCCGCGCTGGCAGGCATCGGCCTGCTGGCCACGATGTTGCCGATACTCACGCTCGCCATCGACGGGACCGACCGTGTCATGTTCGGTGGTGCCTACGTCGTCGACGACTTCTCGCTGGTGATGAAGGCGATGTTTGTGTTGAGCGGCTATGTCGTCGTGCTCTTGTCGACCAACTACATCGCCGAGGGTGATTACTGGGAGAACGAGTACTACGGACTTCTGCTCGCCTCGCTTACCGGCATGGTGATGATCTCCTCAGCGCGCGATCTGATCTCGATCTTCGTGGCCCTTGAACTGTTGTCGATCCCGGTGTACATGATGGCGACGTGGCGCAAGCGCGACATCAGGAGCAACGAGGCGGGACTGAAGTACTACCTGATGGGCGTATTCGCCTCCGCTGTGATGCTCTACGGCATGTCGATGTTGTACGGCACCGCCGGTTCGACCCTCTTGGTCGACATCGGTGAGGCGGTTGGTGGTGAGGAGACGACGTCGATCGTGACGCTCGCCGTAATATTCACCATCATCGGGTTTGCCTTCAAGGTCTCAGCTGTTCCTTTTCACTACTGGGCACCAGACACCTATGAAGGGGCCCCCACGCCGGTCACCGCATATCTGTCGGTGGCGTCCAAAGCCGCCGGGTTCGTGGCTCTGCTTCAGCTGGTAATGGTCGGTTTCTACGCACGAGACGACGTCTACGAGCCGGTTCTCTGGATTCTTGCCGCGGCGTCTATGACCGTTGGCAACCTTCTTGCGTTGCGCCAGGAAAACGTCGTGCGGATGATGGCCTATTCCGGAGTCGCGCAAGCCGGTTTCATGCTCGCGCCGTTGGCGGTGGCCGGCAAGATCGGTGACGACGCGGTCGTCGCAACCGTGACCTACTTGTTGATCTACGCAGCGATGAACCTCGGGGCGTTTGCTGTAATCATCGCGTTGGCTCGAAAGACTGGCTCGGCGACGCTCGATTCGTTCAACGGTGCGTTTCACTACGCGCCGGGCCTAACCGTCGTCATGACGATGTTTTTGTTCAGCCTGGCGGGGATTCCGCCTTTTGGCGGTTGGTTCGCGAAGTTTGCTGTGCTCGCCGCATTGATCGACGCGAACACCGCGGCAGGCGTCGTCTTGGCGGTCGTTGCGGCAGTAAATTCGGTGATCGCTCTCTATTACTATGGCGGTCTCGCTCGTCGTATGTGGGCAGAGGAGGCTCCCGACGGTGACCTAACGCCGGTCAGGGTGCCGGTGTCATTGGTGGCCGCTCTCGGCCTGGCTGCGGGCTTGACCTTGCTGTTCGGTGTATTCCCTAACCTCGTCAGCGAGGTCAGTGACGTGAGCCTGATCTCGACACTTGGTGGGTGAGCGACCTTCGGTCAACCCTGCGCGAGCGGATCGGACGCGATGGACCAATTCCATTTTCTGACTTCATGGCCGAGGCCCTTTATCACCCGACCGACGGGTTCTACGCTGTACATGGACACGCTGGTCGCCGAGGCGACTTTCTAACCAGCCCCGAGGTGGGTCCGTTGTTCGGGGCCTTGATCGCTCGCTACCTCGATCGCTGTTGGGATGTGCTCGGGCGCCCTGATCCCTTCCGCTTCGTCGATTTCGGTGCGGGCCCTGCGACGTTGGCACGGTCGATCGAGTTGTATGAGCCCAATTGCCTGCCCGTGCTCGAATATGTCGCGGTAGAGATATCTACCTTGCAGCGACAGTCACACCCGGAGTGGGTTCAGTCGACCGAGGACCTTCCCGATCGTGCTCATGTGCTGCTCGCCAACGAGTTATTCGACAACGTGCCTTTCGACGTCGTCGATCGTGCTGGCGCTCAGCGGCTGCTCGTGGACGTCGCGGGCGACAAGTTCGTTGAGTTCTGGCCCGAGGGCCCGCCCGATGTACGTCTACCACTTCAGCGCGAGGCTCGGCGTTTGACAGAACAGATTATCGATTGCTGCCACGGCGGCTTCGCCCTGATCATCGACTACATGCGACCCACCCTCGAGGATTTCGTAGGTCAGCGATGGATTCGCACGTATCGAGACCATGAGCTCGGATACGAGCCGCTGGTCGACCCTGGACTCTGGGACATCACAGCGGACGTCGCCTTGGGATCGCTCGTCGCCGAACTGGTTGCACCGCGGTGTCGCACCCAAGCAGAATTCCTTACCGACCAGGGCATGGAAGAACTCGTTGCACAGGGTAAAGCGGCTTGGCAGGTCGGAGCGGCGCGTGGTGACCTCGAAGCGCTGCGGGGGCGCAGCCGCGTCTCGGAGGCAGAGGCGCTCTTGGAGCCAGACGGTCTGGGCGGTTTCACCGTGCTCGAATGGGATCTGACCGAGTCCAGCGATGCTGTTTGAAAATGGTTAGCTCGGCCCATGAGTGGGGACCGGAGCCTGGCCCAACCGACCTAGGTGGGGAATGATTCCGCCGACCCATGAAGTGTGGACAAAAGTCTGACAAGATGGTCGGCGTGGCCGAGCGGAGCGATCTCATCATCGACACGCACAGTGTGCGAACTGGCGCAGAGTCGGTAGGCATTCCGGGTTCGTGTACGACCGAAGTACTGCTCGAGCGTTACGTCTCGCTCATTCGGCTGGCCCGCACCGGTTCCTTGTCCGATCCTGTAGCGCTACGAGGCGAGGATATGGACGTGTTGGCACGTGCGACGGGGCTCGAAGCCGAGGTCGTGCGCCGCCGGTTGGTGTCTGTGATGGAGCCGGTGGCCTGAGCTAACCCAGCCCTCGGTCGTTGTTCAACCGCGATCGGCAAGGTCGTATTCGGCCATGTAGTAGGGGTGTGCGGGATCGAAGGTCGTAAGCATTTGGGGATCATCGACGCGCCCGTGAGGTCGGCGTCCGGTGCCCTCGACACCGGTGACGGCGTCGCCCAGGTCAGCACGCGCCCCTTCGATGTGAACCCGCAGCGCCGCGACGATCTCGGGATGGTCCGTAGCGACATCGTTGGTTTCGCCGATGTCGGTCTCGAGGTCGTAGAGCTCTTCGACGACTCCGGGGCCTCCGTAAAGGGGATTCTTGTAAACATGGAGCTTCCATTGCCCAGCCCGAACGGCTTCGAGGTTCGATCCCGAGTAGTAAAAGATGGCCTCGTGTGGCGAGGCGGCGTTTGATCCGCCGCTCAACAGATCGGAAATATCGCGCCCATCGATGATGCGGTCATCGGGTGCTGTGGCGTTGCACCAACCCGCGATTGTCGGAAACAAGTCCATGGCGGTGACCACTTCGGTCGGCTCGGTGCCAGCGGGAATTTCGGTCGGCCAACGCACGATGCACGGAACGCGTTGTCCTCCCTCCCACGTCGTGCCCTTGGTTGAACGCAGCGGAGCGTTCGAACCTTCGCCGGGTCGACACAGTGCACCGTTGTCGCTGGTGAAGATGACGATGGTGTCGTCGCTGAGCCCGAGGGACTCAAGTTCGTGCATCAACACGTCGAGTGCCCAGTCGATGCAGGCAACGGCGGCGCCGTAGGCACTATTGCTGGATTCGGCGAGAAACCGCGGCTGAACGTAGAGCGGTAGGTGCACGTACATGTGAGCGAAGTACAAGAAGAACGGATCGTCGCAGTTGTCACGCATGAAGCGGATCGATTCCTGTAGGTACCGCTCGGTGAGTGCTGCCTGATCAGGTTGGGCTTCGAGCACGGTCTCATCGAGCATCAGGGGAAGTGGCGGATAGCCAATGTTCGGAAGGTCGACTCCCTCGTCGCGCAGCTTCTGAAGATCCTCCTCCGAGAACATTGGCGGTTGAATTCCCATGTCGTTGCTGTAGGGAAGCCCGTACCAATGATCGAAGCCGTGGCGGGTTGGCAGGAAGTCGGGTTGATCTCCGCAATGCCATTTGCCGACCATCTGCGTCGCGTACCCTGCATCGCTAAGCATGCGGGCGATCGTGACCTCGGAGGGATGTAGCCCAATGGGCATACCGGGGAACAGAACGGGGAGTCCGTCGAAGCCGTCGAAGCCGATGCGAGCTGGGTAGCACCCTGTGAGCATCGCGGCCCGCGACGGACTACAGACCGGTGACGCCATGTAGAAATCAGAAAGGCGCGCCCCCTCCATGGCCAAACGGTCGATAGCCGGCGTCTTGTGAACGGTTGATCCGTAACAGCCCAAGTCGCCGTAGCCGAGGT
Source organism: Acidobacteriota bacterium (assembly GCA_022562835.1). Taxonomy (GTDB): domain Bacteria; phylum Actinomycetota; class Acidimicrobiia; order Acidimicrobiales; family SHLQ01; genus JADFOM01. The sequence continues at coordinate 4,742 of JADFOM010000140.1, forward strand.
CATCGCAGTTGATGAGGACGACGTTCGGTTGCCGCACTCTTGACCCCCCCTACTATCGTTCGAGTCGCCTACCTGGCCGGCCGGCCTTCATTCCAGATTGCTACGTTGAGACCACGACCATCATGGTGTCAGGCCAGCAGTTTCGTCCAAATGGCTCAGGCGACGACACCCGCGGCGCGCAGTTCGGCGACCTCATCGCCCAACGCGAGCTCGCGAAGAATCTCGTCGGTGTGCTGACCGAGTGTGGGCGCACCGCCCGTGAGATGTGCTGGCGTCCCGCCGAACTGAGCTGGATGTCGAGGCATCCGAATACGACCGGCGACGTGGTGTTCGCTCTCCTCGAACAACCCGATCGCGATGGCGTGGGGGTCCTCGTGGAGCTCATCAGGACGCAGGATCATCGCAAACGGCACGCGCTCTTTCTCGAAACGATCCGACGCCTCCGCCATGGTCATGTTTGCCGCCAGCGCATAACACATGTCCATGATCGGACCAGCTATATCGCGGTTCTTCACACGCTCCGCGATGGTAGCGATCCGCGGGTCGTCGTAGCCGTCGACCCGCAAGGCCTTGCACATGCCAGCGAAATCATGATCCGAGGTCGGTGTGACAGTGCCCCAACCGTCGAGAAACCGCATCGGTTTGAAGCCAGCGACGAAGCTGGAGTTCTGGGTGTTGTCCGTATCGAGCAGCACCTCGTTTGCGGCGGAGTCGGCCCACAAGAACGAGACGACAGCATCGGTCATCGACAACTCGAGGTGTTGGCCGCCCCTCCCGCGCTCACGGGCGAACAGCGCAGCTGCGATCGCCTGAGAGGCATAGAGCGAGGTGACCTTGTCGGCTGCGGTTTGTCGCAAGAAGACCGGAATACCATCGTCAGGGTCTGCCTGGTTGGCGGCGAGACCTGCGTACGCCTGAATGACCGTGTCATAGGCGCTGCGGTCTCGGTAGGGGCCGGCGCTGCCGAAGCCTGAGAGGGAGGTGTAGATCACATCGGGGTTTGTAGCTCTTACGTCGTCGTAGCCGAGACCCAGCCGATCCATGACACCTGGGCGAAAGTTCTGAATGACGACATCAACGTCGGCGGCGAGCTGCGCGACGATCGCGGCGCCGCGAGCGGTCTGAAGGTCGACGGCGAGCGAACGTTTGCCCCGGTTGCAGACCAGGTACAACGAGCTCATACCGTTGACGGCGACACCGATCCAGCGGGCGAGGTCGCCGATATCAGCGCGCTCGACCTTGATGACGTCAGCGCCTTGGTCGGCCATCAGGGCGGCCGCATAGGGGCCTGTCAGTGCGATCGACAGGTCGAGAACACGTATACCTTCCATGGGTCCGCCGGTCATTCGATGAACTCCTCGTGGGTGCGGTTGCGGCCGTGGGGGCCTGAGTAGGCCAACCCCCAGCCGGGGGGCTGGGTAAACTCGGGAATGATCACGCTAGACCTCGCGGCTAGCCACGAGTCGATCAGCGCATCTTCTGCCGGGTAGTCGAACGGATCGGTTAGAACCTTCTCTTCGATGCCATTCGGGATGGGTCGGTGCTCTAAAAGCCACCTGGCGGTGCGCGGCACGGCATCGCGCGCATCGACCGGGTCGCGATGTCCGAGCTGGTGGTGAAGTCGAGTCAGGTCAAGCACCCGATGGGTCGGCAGCGGCTGAGCGAGCAGAGGCCACGCTGGCAAAGCCAATTCGTAGGGCATCGAAACGATTTCGAGGTCGACCTCAAAGACACTGGCGCACAGCTCGACTACCTGCTTAACCGTGAGTACCTCGCCGTCGCCGATATTGACGACCGATCCCGCACAGAGGTGTGGATCGAGAACCGCCTTTGAGACGGCCGCCGCGGCGTTCTCGGTGTAGCAGTGGTGGTGCAGGGTGAGGCCCTCGTCGGCGACGATGATGCGTCGTCGGCCGTCGAGGATGCGTCTGACGATCGACCATTCCCTTGGTACCGGTTGGTGGGGGCCATAGATGTAGGGGTAGCGAAAATGTACGGCGCTCGGATGTGCCTCAAACACCGCCCGCTCTGTTCGAACGATGCGATA
>JADFOM010000141.1 GCA_022562835.1 Acidobacteriota bacterium
CTCCTCTTTCTCTGCAGGGATTGGCCCAGGCATCGTAGTCTCTCGCACATCTGCGGGATTGATCCAATATGCCGATTCAGAAGGCGACACGGACGAGGGCATGAGCACCGGATTCAGCTCGTTTCGAGTGCGCGACTACAAAGTTTGCAGGGCCGCCGCGTATGTTTGGTGCCGTGGACTCGGTGCAATAACCACCGGGCGAGTAGATGAGAATGAGGCGATAGTGACCGATCCAGCTCCGAGCCCCTCAGCCGACGCGTCGATGCGCGCCTACGCTGCCGCGCTCCCCGTCCCCGAGTTCGAGACCACACCGTTCACGCCACTCAATAAGCCGTCGTCCGAGGCGCGGGTAGCCATTGTGACGTCGGCTGCGCTTCACCGGCCTGACCAGGAGCGTTATTCTCAGTCGGACACCGGCTTCCGATCGCTCGATCGACACGACCGCGACCTGGTGTTGGGACATTGGAGCCCTAACTTCGACCGCAGCGGTTTCCAGGTCGACATCAACGTCGTTTACCCCATCGACCGCCTCGAAGAGATGGCGCTGGACGGGATCATTGGTGAGGTGGCGCCGAGGCACTTCGCTTTCGCGGGCAACCAACCCGACACGGTCAGCGAAATCCGACTCGACACCGGCCCATCGTGCGCAGCAGAACTCAACGCCGATGACGTCGACGTCGTGTTACTCACTCCGGTTTGACCGCTCTGCACGCGTACCGTGAGTACGCTCGCCCATGTGTTCGAGGCCAGTGGTCTCTCAACCATCGTGTTCGCATCGATGCGCGAAGTTGCTGAGAAGATGTCTCCCCCGCGCACGCTCTATTGCGAGTTTCCGCTCGGTCGACCGCTCGGCAAGCCAGCCGATGCTGCCTTCCAGCGAGACGTGCTTCAACGAGGCATCGATCTACTCGAGGCGACCGAGCCCGTATTGGAGACCTACCCCGAAATCATCGAATCCGAGGACACACCGCTGGCCTGCGCGATGCCTCCCCGCTATGACCCTGCCCTACCAGCGGCCGTCGACGAAGCCCAAGGACTTCGCGCTGCCTACGACCGCGCGTTCGCGTCGCGTGGCGTGACCTCGGTTGGGCGTGCCATCGACGCCGACGAGGTGCCCGCTGCGCTAGACGTGCTGCACCAGTGGTCCAAAGGAGCCTCGTGGAAAGAAGTGCCGCTGCCTGGCAAGAACACGGTGGCGGTCTGTCACGACATTCGCTCCTACTACGAAGAGGCCGCTCTTGAGTTGGCGACAAGCCCCGCGCCGGGCGGCCGCGCGGCCGAGGTCTGGTTCCATGACGAGACCGAGGCCGGCAAGACTTTGATGGCAGCTCGTCGAGAACTGAAAGAACAGGACGCTCCGTTCCCGTTCTGGTTCTACATGGCGCCCGCCCACATCTGATCGCGAGATTACGCGAAGCCGCCGCAGATCGCACAAACTCCCGAAGCTGCTCGAGGTTGACCGCACGCAGTGTTCACGCCGAACAACTTCGGTAGCGGGACAAGGTTCGTGCCAGACTGCGGCGAGTTGGACGAGGGGTACGAGATGACCGAGGACGCGACGCTCGAAGCTGCAGTGACCGGAAAGGCCTGGGCAGAGTTCTGTGACACGTTGAAGAGCGCCGGCGACATCGTCATCGACAACAGCAGCGATGACCTCGACCGCATCGAGGGGTTTCGCTATCTGAGTCGACTCACCCGCGGTGGGCTCCAGTCGTTTATCGAGGCGAACGACAGAACGTTCCCTCGGGTGCTGGCCATTCCGGAGCAGCTGAAGATCGGCTGCGACAACCCCGACGCCTACTACCTCAACGTGAACGTGGATTCAAAACACAGCTACCGCATCTCCGGCACACGCGGCACGGTCAACTACCTCGGTATCGGCGCGTACTCGGGCGGGTATGGAGTGGGCGCTTCTAAGCCGGGCCGTCAGGGATACCTCGAGGACAACGATCCCGATCCGACGCGCACGATTTCGATCCTCGCCAGCGTGAAGGAACCGATTCAACTCGGGCCCGACGAGCGCTGGCTACGGATGGAACCGGAGACGAGCGTGATCATCCTCCGCAACTTCTACCTCGACCGCACGGCCGAGAAACCGGCCGACCTGGCGATCGAGTGCCTCGACCCACCGCACAGCGACCCCGGCCCACTGAGGGCGAAGCAGCTGGTCGATGGTCTCGCGATGGCCGGGTTGTTCGTGCACGGCGTAGCCGACCGATTCGTCGGATGGGTGAACGACTACTTCCTCGAGCGGCCCAACACGCTGGATTTTCTCCCCGCGAACGATCACGCGGGTGGTTGGGGCGACCCGAATCAACTCTTCCGACACGGCTATTGGACGCTCGAGCCCGGCCAGGGGCTGCTCATAGACATCCCCGCGATCGAGGCGTACTACTGGAACTTCCAACTCAACAACCTATGGGAAGAGTCCCTCGACTACCGCTACCTCAACGTAACCGTGAACAAACACACGGCGGTCTACGAACCCGACGGATCGGCCAAGATCATCGTGGCGGACACGGACCCGGGTTATGGCAACTGGATCACCACCGGCTACCACCGCCACGGCACGTTTGGTCTCCGCTATAACCAAGTCACCGAGGACATCGCTCCGGTCTGCGCTGTCATCGACCTCGACTAGGTTCTGCCAGCCGCTTGGCTTTTCTGACTCAGGCTCGTACGACGAGCTTGCCCGGGGGAGCTCCCGATTCGAGCGAGGCGATCACAGCGGGCACCTCGTCAAGGTTCGCAACCCTGCCTATCGGTACCGAGATGTCACCATCGGCCGCCATCCTGCACAGTTCCGCATTGTGGGCCGCATCCTCATCGGCGCTGAACCCCGCTGCCAACACCCCGACCACTGAGATATTGCGCATCACCAGCTCGATCGGGTTCACCGTCACCCAGGAACCGCTCGCGAACCCGATGGTGGCGAACCTCCCGTAGCGGGCGACTACCTCCATCGCGGCGCTGGCGATCTCGCCGCCAACCGGGTCGATCACGACATCACAACCCTGGCCACCGGTGTGTTCTGCGACCTCAGATCGAATTGCGTCCGAGTCTCGATCTATCACGACGTCTGCTCCGATGTTCACGCAGAACTCTCGCTTCGTATCCGAGCTCGCCACTGCGAGCACGCGGGCACCGAGTGCCTTGGCCAGCGAAATCGCCGCTGCACCCGTACTCCCGGATCCTCCGAGGACCAAGACGGTCTCCCCCGCCACGAGGTTCGTGCGGGTTACGAGCGCTGTGTAGGCGGTACGAAAGCCGACATAGAACCCAGCCGCCTCCTCGTTTGAGAGCCCCTCTGGCGCCACCGATGCCACGCGATCGGTCACGTATGCGTGTGTCGCGAAGCCGCCCGATCCTGCATAGAAGTGGGTCGGGCCGAAAATGCGGTCACCCAGCGAGAAGCGCGAACCCGACGCTGTCGCGACCACCGTGCCGCACACCTCCTGACCTGGGGTGACCGGCGGGTTCGGTACAAGGGGATAGGAACCCTTGAGCATGAATAGATCCGGCAATCCAACCCCGGCGGCGGCGACTTCGACGAGGACGGCTCCGTCGGGGGGAGTCGTCCAGGTCCTGGCTTCGTAGAAGAGCACTTCGTCTGGCGATCCGAATCGGTCAGAGGTCCATGCGTAGCCTTCGATCTCGTTCATGACCGATCCTTGCACATGGCGGGATCGTGAAGAACGAAGTCTCCCGGTGGCTAGGAGTCGTCGAAGCCCAGCTCTTCGGCGATTCGATCGAGTCGGCGGCGCTGCTCGGCCACGATCGTCTCGAGTGCCACGACTCGATCCTCGAGCGATCCAGAAACGTCTGAGCGATCGTCCGAACCTCGCGGCTCGGCGTGCAGACTCGGTGCGGATTGTTCCTGCGCTGGCCGAATGTTCGGCGAGTCGATCGCTGCTGTAACGGCTCCCGACGAACTCTCAGCAGCACTGGACGCTTGTCCGTCGACTTCGATCTGTACCCAGCATTGGACGATTCGTGGCTCGCGTTCACCAGAGCGGCGTTCGAGTCGCGTTATGAATGGCTCGGACCGAGCGGCGAGGCGACCGATCGCAGCGTCGACTGCAGACTCGTCGCCGGCCGGTCCATGTTCGTAGCGAGCGGTGCGAGTGACTATCTCTCGGAGGGTCTGGGCGCCACGCAAGACGAGCACGGCGAGAACGGCGAGCTCGTCACCGTCGAGATCGAGAGCCTCGTCGACCACATGTTTGTGTTTGCCGACGCGATGACCCGTGCCCCTTACGGTGCGCGCCAACCCGAACTGTCGGAGTTCGAGCATCGCTGCGTCGACTTCTCTCTCGCTGTAATCGACTACCGGATTTCGGTTGGTCGATTGGTTGCAGGCAGCGCACAGCGCGTTTGTGCTCAGCGGGTAGCTGTCGCGGGTGGTCTCCGCCTTCTCGATGAGACAGGCGAGCACACGGGCATGCTGAGGAGTGACGTCCACAGCATGCGACCCTACTTCTCCATGCACCTGGCTCGTGACCCTTGCAGTGACCCCGGACGTGTGCCCTATGTCAGCGCCCCGGCGCCGCCTTGGTGTCGCTGGGAGACACAGGGCGCAAGGAAGGTAGGGCGACGCCGATCAGACCGCGTACGGTCGCACGGGCAATGTCGACGAAGTCGAACGAATCGCGCCACAGAGTGATCGCCCCGTCGCGGACCTCGAAGCGACCCCAGACCCAGAATTGGATGCGCACGGAGCCGATCACTACTACGTCGGTCCGTTCGGTCAGCACGGTCGAGCCTTCAGCCGCGATCGAGTGAAGGTAGACCTCGAAACCGGTCCCAGGTCGCGACAGAAGCGCCAGGACTCGGCCGAACTCCGAGCGACCCCGCACCGCTGGCAGAGAGACATTGACATATTCGATGTCATCGTCGATCAATGCATCCGCGGTTTCGGCGTCCTTGGCGGCGAGTGCGGCGAGGAAGGCCTCGACGACCGACTGGGGCGAGTCGAGGCCGACGCCACTCTCCGGCGCTGGCACAGGGTGTAGTCCGATGGGCATGTTTCAATCCTAACGATCAGGGGTTTCGTGACACCAGCTAGCTGCGCCGAAGGTCCGCTACTGTCGGATCGATGGCCACAACAACCGGACCAAGCAATCCCTTCCTCGCCGACAGCCGATACGCCATAGGGCACGGTCGCTGCGACCAACAGGACAATAGCGACCTGGCCGGTCCGACCGAGCCCACCGACGAACTCCAGTACCAATGGCTCGGACCAGCCCATTTTGGCAGCCTGATCTCGGGGCCCTACCCCGACGGCAAGCGGGTGATCTGGAGCAACGGCGGCCAGAACATCCACAAACTCGACTACGAAACCCTAAACATTCTGGCCAGCTTCGACATCGTCGACGAATTGGTCAGTACCGACGAAATGCGAGCGGCGGTGACCGGGCTCGATCAGCTCGAGGGTGACGAAGCGATGGCTCATGCAATGAACCTCGCTCTTAGCTACATGACGGGCCTGGAGGGTGTTTATGCCCTGCTCGACCATGACCACACCCTGTTCTTGGGGCGCAGCGACCACATCATCGCTTATGGCGACCAAGACCCCACAGACCGTCACTGCGACATCGTCGAGAAGGCGCGCTGGAACAAGCCGTCGGAAATCACTGGACGGTTCGTCGGTTGCAACATCACGTTCGACGGCAAGCTCGTCATCAGCACAGATCACGGCTGGATCATTTGTCTAGAGCGCGACTTCTCGAGCTACGAGGCAATCCAGCTGCCAGGCGGGGCCGAACACGCAGCCGCGCACTGCTTCACGAAGGAAGCCGAGATGGGCCACACCGGTTACGGGTGGGTTCGTACAAGCATGTGTGTGGGCGATGACGGTGGCATCTACACCTCCTCGGTCGACACGCATCACAAGGTCATCTGGACCGGCGAACGGCTGTCGCTCGATCCTGCTGACGGCGCCTGGTCGGCGCCCTACCACAACGGCACCGGCAACGGCTCGGGGACAACACCATCGCTCATGGGGTTCGGTCCAGACGAGGACCACTTCGTCGTGTTCGGCGACGGCGACGAAATCGTGGGCATCACATTCATGTGGCGAGACGAGATTCCAGACGACTGGACACAATTGCCTGGGGCTCCGTCTAGGCGTGTCGCTGGGATCGGTACCGCCAACATGGACCGACCCGAACTCACACAGGTCCTCACCGAGCAGTCGATCACCGTCTCTGGATACGGGGCGATGACGGTGAACAACGAACCGGCGTCGATTCCCGACTCCCTTCCCGGGGGTCGCGGAGCTCGACTCCTAGCTTTCTACCTGGGCCATAAACCCGAGTTCACGCCTTACGGGTTACACAAATACGAGTGGGACCCGGTCGCGCGCCGGGTTGAACAGGCGTGGGTCAACAACGATGTGTCGTCGCCGAATTCGGTCCCGTTTGTTTCCAACGCTGCGGACCTCGTCTACACCTGTGGAGTCCGGGGCGGCCAATGGTCGATCGAGGCGGTTGACTGGTCGACCGGCGAAGAGAGGTTTCACGTAGTTTTGGGTGGTTCACAGTTCAACACTCTCGGCGCGGGCGTGACGCTCGACGACGACGGCCGATTGCTCTTTGGCACGATCTTTGGCAAGGTCCGGATCAGCTGAACCAACCCACGGCTGGACTCGGTGAGCGCCTCACCCCCACATCGCTACCTATCGATCGCCGGGCCACGATGGGACCGGTCTGAGACCTAGTTCAACGAGGCAGAACCAACCGCATTGAGCACGGCGGCCAGAGCAGCCGG
>JADFOM010000142.1 GCA_022562835.1 Acidobacteriota bacterium
CGGTCCGCGGGTACGCCCAGGCCGGCTTCGCCTGCATCATGATCGAGGACCAGGTCGCGCCCAAGCGGTGCGGCCACACGCGGGGCAAGCAGGTGGTGGGGCGCGACGAGGCGCTGGACATTCGAGTACATCGGGTCATTGCGGCCCGATCTTGCGGTGATCCTCGAGATCGGTAACTGCATGCAGTCTCCAGGACGAATCGAACACACAACTTTGTCGCACTACACCGACGTGATCATCCCGCAAAGCGATTTACTCAAAGACGAAGAGGATCGCTCATACCTATCGATCTTCAAGCTGTTCGACGAATTCCCAGACCTGCGCGCCGATGTGGATTTCTCGATCCTCAGTGACGGCATGTACTTTTCGAAGATGGTCGGCTGGATCGGTCCAGCTGGAACTATCACCGGCTATCACGCCGACTGGGCGCACAATCTCGTAGGTCAGATAGTTGGTCGGAAGCGTTTCACGCTGGTACCGCCCGGAAACCTCGAATTCATGTACCCGAGCAGACGTTATGACCGCTATTCAAATCAGTGTCATATCGACATCGAAAACTGGGACTCCGAAAAATACCCACGTTATGCCGATGCACCAATAGTCACGGTCGACCTCGAACCCGGCGACACGTTTTATCTCCCACCGCTGTGGTGGCATCACGTCAAATCGGTCGACTCCTCGATAACCGCGAACAACTTCAGCTACCGCAACGTTGCCACCGCGGGCATGGCCGCCGTGCGCGATCGGCTTCATCGCATAGTCGCGAGCGGAAGCCGCGAGAAGAATGCCATGGCACAGCGCGATCGCGCTCCCGCGTGAACTGGCCTAACCCATTGCGTCGATTACATCTCGCAGGGACGACCGCTGGTCTGGGTGGGCGATTTCGCAGATTTCCTGCGCGCGTTCACGTACCGTCTTGCCCATCAGTTCTGCTGCCCCATACTCGGTGATGACCACATCGAGTTGATGACGCGGCGTCGCCACGATGCTGCCAGCCGGATGCACGGCAACGATGCGCGACAGACCACCGGACGTCTGCGATCGAAGACAGACAAGCGAGCGATCCTCGAGTTCAAGGCCAGCTCCTGCGATGAAGTCCTCGTGGCCACCAACCCCGGAAAACTGCTTCCCGTCGATGGAATCCGCGACGACCTGTCCAAGGAGATCGATGCTCACCGCACCATTATCAATCAGTCTGAGCTACGAAGAAGACGGCCAGAGAGTGCGCCGGTCGGTTCACCACCCGACATAAACAGTTCGCCGTTGACGAAGGTGTGCTCGATGCCCATCGCCTTTTGCACGAAGCGGGGCGCACCGGCGGGAAAGTCGTGCACAATCTCGGGCAATGGAAGAAAGAGCGCGTCAAGGTCGATCACATTGATATCCGCGTAGGCACCGACACGGAGAGTGCCGCGATGAGCAAAACCGACGAGGTCGGCAGTGTCGCTCGTGATCCGTCGCACTCCTTCCTCGATACTGATGGCCTTCTTGTCGCGTACCCAATGCGAGAGAAAGAAGGTCGCCTGCGATGCATCCATGATTTGAGTGGCGTGCGCCCCTGCATCAGCAAGACCGATCACAGTTGTGCGCGTCGAAAGGAGTTCGCCAATCGCTGCGAAGTCCTCGTTCATCACCGGCCAATTGACCACCGCTTTGCCGTCGGAATCGATCAGCGCGTCGATGTAGTACTCGACCGGGGACACCCCTCGCTCGGCAGCTTGAGCAGCCATCGTGTCGTCTTCGCGGTATTCATAAACGGCGCCGCCCTCGGGAGTCAGCAGGTACATCCGTTCAAACTGGTCCGAGGCCGCTCCCTCGGCTTCGTCTTGGAGTCGTTGACGTAGCGCCGGATCATGCAGTGCTTGAAGTCGTTCATGCCGGTCCATGTCGAGCAAGGGCGCGAAGGATGCAAGGCCGTCGAGCGGAGTGTTCGCAGCGATACTGAACAGAACGCCGATGCTGCGCGGCGTGGTTTGCGGACGTAGCTGCGCACCCGACTTATTGGCAGCGTCCGCCAACTCGATCACGCGTCGATAGTGGTCGCCCATCGAGCGCATCTGGGCGAGGTTGAACGTGAATGGTCGTCCAGTTGAGCGACTGAGCTCCGCGATCCAGGCCATCTCCGCGTCGACGCGACTCGTCGATCCGTCTGTTTCGTTATAGCGGGGAGCACACTCAAGGATTCCTCGACCATGGCGCGCCAGCGGTTCGGCGACAACAAAATACTCGGCGGGATCAGCGAACGTGCCTGGCACCCAACGTCCATCGGGCACATGATGTGTAAGGCTGCGTGACATCGAATAGCCGATTGCGCCAGCGCCGATTGCCTCGTCGACAAGTGCCGCCATCGCGGCCAGTTCCTCGTCGCTCGCACGAAAGTCGACTTCACATGCTGCATCACCGCAGACATACGTGCGCACGGCTACGTCACCGACCATGCCGCCGGCGTTTATCCCCATCGGCAAGGCATCGACAACGTCCAGATACTGCCCGTAGGTCTCCCAATCCCAGCTCATTCCTTCGAGGATCGACCTCGCTGGGATGTCCTCGACCGACTCCATCATCCCGGCCAGCAAGGACGCTTGGCCTTCGTGCACCGGAGCGAAAGTCATGCCGCAGTTGCCCATCACCACGGAGGTAACCCCGTGGTAACACGACGACGACATCAGGGGATCCCAGGCGATCTGCGCGTCGAGATGGGAGTGGAGATCGACGAACCCCGGAGTCACAATTGCACCGTCGGCGTCGACGACCAGGCCGGCGCCCGACGCGTCAACCGTTCCGATATCGCTGATGCGATCGCCATCGATGGCAACGTCTGCGGCCCGTGCGGGTGCTCCGCTGCCGTCCACGACCGTCCCGCCCTTAATCACCACGTCATGTGCCATTAACCACCATAGCCGGGTAGCTCTATGCGTTTCATCGGCCATCGAGGCACTGAGCAACCCACCCAGGTCAGGCTTTTCGGTGTAACCTCCTAAACGAACGTTTACTTAGTTTTCGAGAGACTTCGGAGAAAACCCATGTCAACCGCCGTAACACCGCCCAACTCTGCAATCGACTTCTGCGACAGCGCGCTCTATGACGATCCCTGGGACACCTACCGCGAACTGCGGGAGCACGACCCGTTCCACCGCGACGAGATCAACAACCTGTGGGTTGTCAGTCGTCATGCCGACGTATCGCACATCTCACGGAACCCCGAGCTCTATTGCAACCGCTTGGGCGTGCGTCCCAAGGGTGCGAGCGATCTCTCGATTCTCGCGATGGACGATCCAGAACACACCCGGCAGCGCCGAATCGTCAACCGCGGATTCACTCCTCGTCAGGTGCGCAACATCATCCCGCGTATCCACGATGTCGCGAATCAGATCATCGACGAGATCGGCCAGCGCGGCGAGATCGACTTCGTGTCGGATTTCGCGATACATGTTCCGCTAATCGTCATCGCAGAGATGCTCGGACTCGATCCGTCCCAACGCGATGACCTGCACCGCTGGTCCGACGCGATGATGGCCGGCGACGGTCGCGAGGATCCCGACGACCCGGCTCTGGCCGAGGCCGCAATCGCCTTCGGCGAATACACCGCAACCGTGACCGAGCTGATCGAACAGCGCAAGGCGAACCCGACCGAGGATCTCATCTCGGTACTCACGCAGGCCTTTGAGTCCGGTGACCTTGAAACGCTGTCCGAAGGTGGGTCGGAGGTACACAACTCCGGCATGGTCGACGAAGTCGTCGGAGAGAAGATGGATGACACAGACCTGCTGATGTTCCTCGTCACGCTGTTGGTCGCCGGCAACGAGACCACCCGCAACGCGATCACGGGCGGCATGCACGCACTGAGTCAGTTCCCTGCGGAGCGGCAGCGCCTCATCGAGAATCTTGACAACCAGGAGTTCATCGACCTGGCCGTCGACGAGATCATTCGCTACGTGACACCAGTCCTCACCTTCAGTCGGACCGTGACAACCGACCACACCTACGAGGGTGATGGCTTCAGCGTCGAGTTGAAGGAAGGGGACACAGTATTCATGCTCTACCAGTCCGCCAACCGCGACGAGACCGTGTTTGACCGACCCGACGAATTGATTCTCGACCGCGACCCGAACCCTCATCTAGCCTTCGGCATCGGCACCCACTATTGCCTTGGGGCAAACCTGGCCCGTGCGGAGGTCGGCATCGTGTTCAATCAGCTATTTCAACGCCTTCCCGACATCGTTGTACCCGACGGCGAGACACCGAAGCGCGGGATTTCAACTCTCGTGTTATCGCTCGAATCCCTGCCCGCTCACTTCACGCCAGAACGGATGGTCGAAGTGTGAGTACGAGCGCGACCGGCACCACTCGCGCGAATAACACGCGCGAACAGATACTCGACCTCGCGCTCAAACTCTGGGCTCGCAACGGCGTCGGCAACACGTCGATGCGTACCCTTGCAGATGCCTGCGGACTCAACGTCGCCGCGCTGTACCACTACTTCGATTCGAAGGCCGCGCTGCTCGATGCGGTGATCGACGAACGGCAATACGGATCGTTGCTCGCCCATACGGATGCGCCGTCAGCCCAAGACCCAAAAACTCAGATCGCCGAGATGATAGCGATGCTGTTTGAAGGCGCTGCCGACGAAGGTCGCATCTGGCGCCTGCTGGTTAGCGAAAGCTGTCGCGATAATTCCGATGCTCAGTCGGTCGGCGTCAGTCTCGTAGAGGCGCTCGATGCAACGGTGAGACGCTGGCTCGACGATCTCGATATCGCTACGAAGACATCGAGAGTCTCCGCGGCGGCGCTGATCGTCGAACAACTGCTCGGCCTCCTGATGCAGGACCTTCTCGAGCCGCGCACGATCACCGTAGAATCGGCCCGCGCTCGCGGCCTCGAGCTCGCCGAGTGCCTCATCGCCTGAACCACAGCTATCGCGAACACCTCAGGCAGCGTGGCTGACCGACCCGTGTCCCGCACGTTTCCGGACCGTCTCAAGGAACCTAGCCACGGCACGGATCGTGTGACTCGTACGGGCTGAGCGGAAGATGTCAAAGGCATGTTGTGCCCCTGGCAACTCCACAAAGATCACCGGCGACGACGACTTCGCACTAAGCGTCTCGACAAACGAGCGGGCCTGTTCTACCGGCACAAGTGAGTCGTTGCTGCCGTGGATGACAAAAAACGGCGGTGCGTCCTCGCGCACCCACGTCATCGTCGATGCTTTCTCCCAAACCTCGGTTTCAACATCGCGTTTGGACTTGAAGACCCGATCTTCGAGCATCTCTAGCATGTCGTCTCTGCCGGTTCCATCGCGGTTCAAGAAGTCGTACACGCCATAGAACGGAACTGCGGCGACGACCGATGTATCAGCGTCCTCGAAGCCAGGCTGGAACATGGCCTCGTTGGGGGTCAACGCTGCGAGCGAAGACAGATGACCACCCGCGGAACCTCCGGTGATCGCAACGAAGTCCGGATCGCCGCCGAAATCGGCAATGTTGTCCTTGACCCAGGCGATTGCACGCTTCACATCGACGATGTGATCGGGCCACGTCGCCCTTGGACTCAATCGGTAGTTGATCGACACGCAGACCCAGCCGTGATCGGCCATCAAACTCATCAGCGGCCGGGCCTGTTCACGCTTGTTGCCGATTATCCATCCACCACCGTGCACCTGCACCAACACAGGCGCCTTCGCATCGGTCGAAAGGTTCGGAGACCGCCAAATGTCGAGCAGGTTGCGTGCTCCAGCATCGCCATAGGCGATATCGGTCGCGAACAGGTTCGAACGACTTCCCACCCCAGGCACGTATTTGTCGAGCACACCCAGGGGTGCCTCCTCGTCAGAGATCTCGCTGCGATAGTTGTCGCCGAGACCCTCGGTGAGGCCATGCTCGAGCACCTGACCCGCAGCCTCGGACCGACGTTGCTCGGTGATGAGCGCCGCCCAGGAAGCCGCTGTGATGCCTAGCCCAAGCCAGCCCGCTGGTCGCTTGAAGGCGCCTCTGGCTGCGAATACTCCGGTCAGGCAGGCCTGCGCAGCGATCACCGGCACCACGGCCTCGCTGGTCACCCAGCCCGAAGCGAAGGAGCCGACCGACAGCGGGCCGGATCGAGCGAACGGACGACGAGCGTTGACGGTGTTTGCCGCCCCAGCGAGAGCGGCCATCAGGTAGAGCGTTGATGCCTTCATTTTCCAAAACCCTCCAAGAGTTCGACTAATGGTTCATAGAGGTGCCGTTTGATTGCGCCCAGCGTGTCGCCCGCTGTATCCATCAACGGTCTCACCAGTTCGATAGCACACGGGCGTACCGAATCACTCGCCACCGCCTTGTGCACGATATTGTTGGCCGCGGCCTCCGCTCCACCGTATCGATGGCCCGTCACCATTGCCTCGTGCATCACATGTGGGGCCAGACGCGCACGGTTCAGTTCCTGCAGAGGCCGAGGAAACGTCATGTTCAGGGCGATCTCGGGCCAGCAGATGAAACCCCGATCGGATCTCATGACCCGGTGGTCATGGGCCAGCGCGACAAATGCACCGAGGCCGAACGCGTGGCCGTTGATAGCAGCTGCGGTTGGTGCGGGAAATGTGAGGATTCGCGCGCACAATTCCATCGTGCGTCCCACATAGGCGGCGACATCGTCTGGATTCTCGACGATGTAACGCCGCTGCACC
>JADFOM010000143.1 GCA_022562835.1 Acidobacteriota bacterium
TGTATGGGGCTACGAGGGAGGACTTCGCCGCGGTGAAGGTCAAGAACGCCCGCCACGGGGCCCTCAACCCAAACGCTCGCTACACCAAGGAGTACACGCTCGAGGACATCGCGAATTCGGCGGTGGTTTCGGATCCGCTGCGACTGTTGGAGATTTGTGCGACATCCGATGGTGGCGCTGCGCTTATCGTGTCGAGCATGGAGTATGCACGTGCGCACGGACACAACAAGCCGGTGCGCGTCTCGGCGATATCAACCGTGACTCCAACGTATCCCGACGTCGTGATCGACCTTCCTTACCTGGCCACAGATTCCGCCGCGGCAACCAGCGCTCCCGAACTCGGTTTCAAGGAGTCGATTGCCGAGAAGGTCTACGAGGAGGCCGGAGTGGCGCCATCAGATGTCGATGTCGCCGAGGTCTATGACCTCTCCTCGGCGATGGAGCTCGATTGGTATGAGCACATGGGATTCTGTGTGAAGGGCGAGGCTGAGGCGATGTTGCGTTCGGGCGCCACGTCAATCGGTGGATCTCTGCCGGTCAACCCATCGGGCGGTCTCGGAGCGTTCGGCGAGGCGGTTCCGGCCCAGGCCATCGCCCAGGTATGTGAGCTGACCTGGCAGTTGCGTGGTGAAGCGACCGGACGTCAGGTCGAGGATGCGACGGTTGGGGTGACCGCGAACCAAGGCCTGTTCGGGCACGGTTCCTCCGTGTTGCTCAAGCGCTGAGACCGCGGCGTTCTATGAGAACAGCACCCTCTTACCACCGGAGTCAACCAGTGAAGGTAAACCCATGAGTTACACGTTGTTAGTCATGGCTGCCGGTCTCGGGTCCCGTTTTGGCGGCGACAAACAGCTAGCCGAGGTTGGACCCAACGGCGAGGCCTTCTTTGACTATGCCATCGAGGATTCCTTCGCCAGCGGTGCCGATCAGGTCGTGATGATCGTTCGAACCGAGATCGAGGGCGCGGTGCGCGAACACGTCGAGAAGATTCATGGAGCCGATCTCAACGTGGCCTATGTGCGACAGGATGCCTTTGGACCGTCGCGGCCAAAACCGTGGGGCACGGCCCATGCGGTACTGACTGCGTCCGAGGTGATCGATCAAAGGTTCCTCGTTGTCAATGCCGACGATTACTACGGTCAGCATTCATATGAACTAGCGGCAAAGGCGTTGTCGAACATGGGCGTAAGCGATGGCGGGGTCATTGCTTTCGAGCTTGGCCGAACATTGCCCGAGAACGGCGCCGTCTCTCGTGGTGTGTGCCATGTTGACCCAGAGGGAGGCCTGAGCGATATCACCGAGACCCATGGCATTGAGCGTGGCGGCGACGGCGAGATCCGAGCGGAGGATCCGCCGGGCGTGCTGAGCGAGACGACACCTGTCTCGATGAACATGTGGGCTCTGGGACCCGAGCTGTTCACACACCTCGAATCACAGTTCGAGATATTTCTCCGTCGCCATGGCGACAAGGAAAAGAGTGAGTTCCTGTTGCCCGAGGCGATCGCCGAGCTGATGCTGGAAGAGAAGATGACCGTGCGGACATTCAAGACCGAGGACGATTGGATAGGCGTCACCAATCCCGGCGATCTCGGCCCCGCTCGTGCAGTGCTTGCGGCACGCTTCTGATCTGATCGTTCGTTTTCCCTGAACCGAAATGAACCGTATACGGTTCATTTCGGTTTCAAAAGATCGACAACAGACCCTGGAGACAGCCCCGATGGCAGACCTATTGACCGAGCGCGACGGCAACGTGATGATCGTGACGCTCAACCGACCCGAACGGCTCAATGCGATGACATTGAAGATGTTCGCTCGGATGGACGACGCCTGGAAGGAGGCATCCGCTGACGACGACGTCAGATGCATCGTGCTCACCGGAGCGGATGGCAACTTCTCGGCCGGCATGGATCTGCGTGCAATGGCTGGCGATGTGTCTGACACGGACGACTACGACCTCGAGGCCAAGCAAGCAGCCAACCCCGACTACATCTACAACGGTCTATTGAAGACATATCGGCCGACCAAACCCATCGTGGCGGCAGTCGAAGGAAATGCCATTGCCGGTGGCACCGAGATCCTGCAAGGAACCGATATCCGTGTCGCTGGTCGCAGCGCAAAATTCGCAGTAGCCGAGGTGCGTCGATCGCTCTACCCGATGGGTGGCTCGGCGGTGCGCCTCGCTCGCCAGATTCCGTACACCGAGGCGGCTGACATTCTACTGACCGGCAGGAATATCAGCGCGCCAGAAGCCAAGGACCTGGGTTGATCGGCCACGTGGTCGATGACGGCAAAGCAATGGACCGAGCGTTGGAGATAGCGGCAACGATCGCTGAGAACGGCCCTCTAGCGGTCGAGGCGGTGCTCAAGACGTTGCACGCTACGCAGGGTATGACAGAAACTGAGGCCTTCGAGTTCGAAGCGCCGATTGGGATGACGGTTTTTGCTTCAAACGATGCGAAGGAAGGCCCCAAGGCTTTCGCGGAGAAGCGGACAGCGAACTACACGCGGACCTAGGGCTTCATGGGATTGGTGCCGCTGGTCACTCATCGATGCGGCCGGTGAGTCGCGATGAACCAGCATCCACGCCGGGCAGCTGTGTCTGGTATCCGCTCAGCCGTGAGGCGAGACGCTCCTCCACGATCTGTTCGACCTCGAGCCACGACGTCGCTCGCGTGCCACTAACGTTGCGGTTGTAAGGCTGATCGAAGGTGATGACGTCGTTTCCTGACGCTCGCAGAGCCTCGATGTTGTGACCGCCATCATCAACATAGAGGTCGGCCTCGACCTGAGGTTTGTCGCCAAGAAAACAGATGTCTCTGTAAGGGATTTGGGCAGCATCGAGCCACTCCACCGTGTCGGACACCGCGACCGCATGGCTCCAGTTGACGTAGAGGCGATGGGTGATGATCCGTATCCAGACCCCTGCGTCGCTGAGACGCCAAAGGACATCAGGACAATGTTCGATTATTGGTAGGTCACGAAGGATTCGGTGCTCGATGACAGCGATGCGGTGAAGGCGCTCGAAGTCGGTTTCGTCGATGCCCCACTCACGAAAATCCCAGGAACGCTCAAGCGGCAGGCGATCGAGTCCTACGCCGAGTTCTGCCGCGACGACGGCGCGAAACGCGATGGTGTAGTCACCGCATACGCCGTCGAGATCGACGCCAAGAATGAAAGCGGGATCGTCCGGCACGGTGCTCAGCCTGCCGTCGACCCGAGGTCGGTTGCGACGATGGCGCCGTGCATCGACCTGGCATCATCGGAGGCGAGAAACGCGAAGACGCCGGCGATGTCATCCGCCTTGGACATTCCCCTGTGACCCGCATAGGGCTCGATCAGCGACCAGTCAGCGTCGTCGACAAGTTTGAAATTTTGGGTCAAGGGTGTGTCGACGCCGGCTGGGGCGATTGCGTTGATTCGAATAGAGGACTTCATGAATTCCATGGCCGTTGACCTAGTGATAGCGACCACTGCGGCCTTCGTTGCCGTATAGGCCACGTTGTAAGCCTGGCCCATGAGGCCGGCGTTGGATGCGACATTGATGAGTGCACCGTTTCGTTCGATCAGGTGGGGTATTGCGGCCTGGGAACACCAGAGCACGCCGCTGGTATTGACAGACATCATCTTGGACCAGGTCGCCTCGTCGAGGTCTGCGAAGTGTTGTGCGTTCGAGATCCCGGCGATGCAGCCGAAAACATCGATACCGCCGAACTTTTCCACGGCGGATGCGACCAGGGAATGGCACTCCGCTCGTTGGCTGATGTCGCCAGCGCAACCGAGAAACTCTGCCCCAGCAGAGCGCACCGCGTCTCCCGTCTCGGCGAGACCATCCACATCGATGTCGTGTCCAACGATCGTGGTTCCGTCCGCGGCAAGTCGAAGCGCCACGGCTCGGCCGATACCGCCACCAGCGCCGGTCAACACTGCAACCTTGGTCTGACCGGTCATTGTGATATCTCCGTTGGAGTGTTCAGCCGATGCTCGCGAACGCGCCTACCGGCAGCGGCGAACTGCTTGATGACCATGAATACCGAGACCAGACCCATCATGAGCGAGAAAAGGTCCTTTGGGCTGTGGGTGGTTTGTAGGTCGCGCAAGTAGCTTCGCATCGAAATTCTCCGTGTTCGTTTTGGTGAATTGGATCGAAGGGTAGTGGCCCACACCGAGTTGGGCACCGATCGAGCCTAGAGGTCAGGCTGAACGTGCTAGTGACGATGAGCGCGAGGGCGAGGGAGGACTACGTCGATGGGAAGGCTCGAGGGCAAGATAGCGATCATCACCGGCGCGGCGCGTGGTCAAGGAGCCGCAGAGGCACGTCGATTTGTTGCAGAAGGCGCCGAGGTGATCGTGGGCGATGTCCTCGGCGACGAGCTGCTCGACGTCGCCCGCGAGCTCGGCGATGCTGCTACTCCAGTGGTCTTCGATGTCGGCGATCCCGACGAATGGGACAGGGCGGTCGCAGCCGCTAAGGAGCGAGGAGGCTGCGACATCCTTGTCAACAACGCTGCGATCGTCGCGTTCAGCACCATCGAGGAAACAAGTCTCGATGACTACATGCGAGTAATCCGCGTGAACCAAGTCGGATGTTTTCTCGGCATGCGTGCCGTGATCCCCACGATGAAGGAGGCGCAAAGTGGGTCGATCGTTAATATCTCCTCGATCGACGGTCTTCAGTCCAAAAACGGCCTAGTCGCATATTCTTCCTCGAAATGGGCGATTCGAGGCATGACCAAGACCGCGTCGATCGAGCTCGGTCCATACGGGATCAGGGCCAATTCCGTACATCCCGGCGGGATAAACACAATTATGGGAAACCCGCTCGAGTCGCCCGAACTAGAAACGGTCCCGTACAAGGCCCAGGCGATTCCGCGGATCGGCGAGGTCGACGAGGTCGCTGCGGCCGTCGTGTTTCTGGCATCTGACGAGGCGAGCTACATCAGCGGTGCAGAACTGTCTGTCGACGGTGGTTGGAACGCCGGCCAACGTGTAGCGCTGCTGCCCGGAGGCACATTGCCGTGAAGTTACCCAGTATCGACCTCGCCCGATGGGTCGATCTGGCGCAACAGTTGCGCGTACGCGACAAGTCACACAACGGTGCCGTAGTCAGCGCCGGCGTAGCGTTCTTCGCACTGATTGCACTGGTGCCAGCACTGATTGCGACGGTGTCGCTTTATGCGCTGATCGGCAATCCGCAGGACATCGAACGCCAAATCAACGAGGCAACGTCAGCGTTACCCGAGGAGGCTTCCGCGTTGATCGCTGAACAGATGATCGGCATTACGTCTTCGGCGTCCTCGAAGCTGAGTCTCACGTTGGCGCTCGGAATCGTGCTGGCACTCTGGAGCGCATCTGCGGCTACCAGACACCTCATATCGACCCTAAATACCTGCTACGAAATTCGCGAGACCCGAAGCTTCGTGAAAGTTCGGGTGACAGCATTGGTGTTCACCTTTGGCGCCATCGTGGTAGTTGTGGGATCCGCATTCATGCTGGCCGCCCTACCCGTTTTTGTAGCCAACACAGGTCTTGGTTCAGGCATGCGCATGTTGGTAAATGTTGCGCTCTATCCAATGATGGGCGCGCTGATGATAGCGGTGCTCGGAGTTCTCTATCGTTTTGGGCCGGCCCAGCGGCTGCGACCCACCTACTCCGCCAAGGGTGCTCTGCTGGCAACAATAATCTGGCTGACCGCTTCTATTGGGTTTGCAGTCTTCTCCGCGTATTTCAGCGACTTCAAACTGACCTATGGAGCGCTGAGCGCCGTGGTTGTTCTGATGCTCTGGATCTACCTCGGTGCATATGCCGTCATCGTCGGAGCCGAATTCAACGCGTTGCTCGCCAGACGGTCGGTCTGAGAAGTTCTGCGAGGCCGCAGGTCGTCCGGCTGCGGGATCGATGCGTCTGGCCCATAACAGCGTTGGGCCTAGATGACTACTCTTCGTGGTATGTGACCTGTCTTCATCGCGTTTTGTAGGTAGCGTCCTGGATTGATTTACATCGCGGCACCTGGCCGCGGTGATATGAGGAGACTTCATGCGTAGATTCCTAAGCCTTTGCGCCGTCGTGGCCGTTGTTTCAGCCGCCCTGGTTTCAGTCTCGCCAGGCGCGGACGCGGCCAGCGCTACCTACACCGTCACGAACAAGAGCGGTGCCAACACCCCTGGCTCGCTTCGCAACGCAATCATCAAGGCATCGGCTGCGGGAAACGGCACCCAGACGATCAACATTAAGGTGACCGGCTTGATAAAGGTGGGGTCCTCACTAAATTATTCGGGCACCGGCAACCTGGTAATCAACGGCAACGGCATAACCCTCGACGGAATGGACAACGGCCGGGTCTTGCGGAGTGCCAGGGCGTCCGCGACGACAACACTTCGCAACCTGACGATCAAGGGCGGATACACCGCCAATCAAGGTGGAGCAATTCTCAACGTTGGAGACATGACGCTCGATCAAGTCGCGATCACGCAGAGTACGGCCGAACGGGGTGGCGGCGGGATCGTGCACAGCGATGGCAAGCTGAGCATCCTGCGAAGCAAGATCATCGGCAACGTAGCCACAAACGATAAGCCAGGTGATGGGATTTTTAATCCGAACGGCGGCGGAGTCCTTGCGCCGACGAGCCTCGTCAAGATCGAGGAGAGCCTGATCCAG
>JADFOM010000144.1 GCA_022562835.1 Acidobacteriota bacterium
ATAGTGCCGACAGCGAAGTCGACGTCACCATCGTTGTCGTAGTCCGCCGCGGCCAGGCCGCGGGCTAGATGACGCCCGCTCTGCTCCAGGCCCAGTACGCCGGTCACTTCGGTGAACACGCCCGGCTCTCCCTCTGTGGTGAGGTTCTCGAAGGCTTCGAGCTGCTGGCGGTCGGCCTCGAGGTCCTGGACGGGGACTGAACCGTGGGCCACCAGCAGATCGAGATCACCGTCCAGGTCGATATCGGCCCAGGTCACGCCCCACCCAGTAGATCCCCGTCCGAGGTCAGGTTGGCCCATCTCGTCGAGCGCAGGGGCTAGTGCTAGGGGTTCCTCCTCGGGCAGGCCGCGGAACACGGCGTGTCCCTGCGTGGCCATGTTGGTCACGATCACGTCGACCGATCCGTCGCCGTTGTAGTCCGAGACGGCGACACCCATCCCGGCGTTCTCATCGTCGACGCCCGCCGTCGGGCCTTCATCGACAAAAACGAAGCCGAGCTCGTTGCTGTCGTCTGGGGTGTTCACGTAAAGCCGGTTGGGTTGGGTGTCGTTGGCAACGTAGAGGTCGAGATCGCCGTCCAGATCGAAATCGCTGAAGACGGCTCCCAGTCCGTAGTCGAGATCAGGCTCGATGCCGGCGGCGCTGGCAACGTCCTCGAACGATGCTCGCTGGCCGGGCTCTGCCCCCTGGTTGAGAAACAGCAGGTCGGGTTCGGGCTCGAACGTGTTGGGGAAGCCCTTGTCGGTATCGGTCACGGGGCGGTTGAGGTCGGCGTAGCCGGCGACGAACAGGTCAAGCCAACCATCGCCGTTCACGTCGCCGACCGCTGCGCCAGCCTGCCACCCGGGTGCCGCGACTCCGGCCGCGCCGTCGTCGGCAGTGAATCCGTCATCGCCGTCGTTCCACAACAGGACGTTCTCCCTCTCGGTTGTGACGTAGAGGTCGGCGTCGCCGTCGCGATCCAGGTCAGCGGCGACACAGCCGTTGCCTCGAACCTCAAGCCCGGTGCCAGTGCGCTCGGTTACGTCAACGAAGTTGCCCCGGTCGTTCCGAAACAACCGAGAGGAGGGCAGGGCGCCCTCCTCCCGCCAGCGACCCCACTCGCCTTCGGACCAGGTGTTGACGACGAACAGGTCAAGCCAACCGTCCTGATCGAAGTCGATCCAGCACAGCCCCCCGCCCATCATGGCGTTGGGGTCGCCGGTCGTGCCCCATCGGAAGGCGCCGTGACGGAAGTCCAGTCCGACGTCGGCGGCGACGTCCTCGAGCCGCACGGTTGCGATTGTTGCCTCTCCCGATCGCTCGATTTCCGCTCCTTCGGCGGGTCCGTCTGCGCTGCCCGACCCGCATGTGGAGGTCGACAACGCGGCGAAAGCGAGCATCAAGGCGGCGCACCGACCGCGAACACGGCGACGGCGCACCTCCACGTCAGGCCAGACCGCGAGCCGACCTGCGTCGCTTGGACACCGAGTCGATCAGCACCGCGAGGAGGAGCACGATGCCCGTGACCACAAATTTGGTTCCCGAGGCCATGCCGAGCAAGTCCATGCCGTTCTGGATAGAGGTGATGACCAGGGCACCGTAGAACGCCGATACCACGCGGCCGTGACCGCCGAAAAGGCTGGTGCCGCCGATGACAGCAGCGGCGATGACGTTGAGTAGCAGGTTGCCCCCACCTGTGTTGGTGGCGACCGATCGCAAGCGGGACACGAGGATGATGCCGCCTACGCCTGCCATGAACCCGTTGACCATGAACACGGCGATCCTGACGCCGTCGACGTTGATGCCCGCCCGGCGGGCCGCTTCGTCGTTGCCTCCCACTGCGTAAATATGACGACCAAACGCAGTCTTGGAGGCAATGAAGGTCCAGAACGCGAGGAACACCGCGAGCGTGACGGTGACCTGGGGAACACCGCGATCGCTGTTAGCGATGGACACAGCCCCCAGGGTGATGGCAGCCACCGCGACGATCTGACCGAGCACGATTGCCAAGGGTTTGGCGTTCAGTCCCCGCTGCTGGCGCGAACGCATTCGCGTGAGCTGGGCGGCCGCGTACACGATGACGACCGCGACACCGATTGACCATCCCAGCCAGTCGGGTAGGAAGTTGCTGGCCAGGCCGACAAGGGTGTCGTCTTGGATGCGGATGGTCCCCGCTGAAGAGAACTGGGTGGTGAGCATGAGCACCACCCCCGACCAGACGAGTAACCCGGCCAGGGTGGTGATGAACGATGGGATGCCGAGCTTCGTGATGATGAGCGAGTGGAGCAGCCCGATCGCGGTAGTAACGGCGATGGCAGCCAGAATGCAGGCCCACCACGGCCAGCCCGGGTCGTTAGGTCGCTGCAGAAGGACCAGAACGGTCCCCCCGACTGCGGCAACGAAGGCCACAGAAAGGTCAATTGAGACGACCTCACCGTCCGCTATGAGCAGAATGAAGACCACACCGATGGCCAGGAAGGAGATCGGTGCCATTTGCAATAGCAGGTTGGTGAAGTTACGCGCGGTGAGGAACTGTTCCTCGAGCATGCCGAACACGATGGCGATCCCGATGAGGCCGATGATGATGGGCAGGGCGCCCAGCTCGCCGGCGCGCATAGCGTTCAATCGATGGTTCAGGTACTGGCCGCTCGTTTCGTGCGGTGCATCGAAACCCGCCGTGCGCTTCCCGGAGTTGTCGGCGGAATCGGGCGATTGATCGTCGGTTTCGGCGGGCGTGTCGTCGGTCTGATCACTCATTGGTCAGCCGACTCTTCCATTCCGGGCACGTAGGCCAGTTCTCCGGCCGTGATCAACTCGACAACTTCCTGTTGAGTGGCCCTGGCTCGATCGATCACACCGACCTGTTGACCGAGCCGCAACACCGTGACCCGGTCGGCAACCTCGAAGATGTCGTGAAGGTTGTGGGAGATAAAGACCACCCCGAACCCCTGATCGGCCAGGCGACGGAGGAGGTCGAGAACCTGGCGGGTCTGGGCGACGCCCAAGGCCGCGGTGGGCTCGTCGAGGATGACGAGCTTGGAGTCCCACATGATCGCCTTGGCCACAGCGACCGCTTGTCGCTGACCGCCCGACAGTCCGGCAACGACCTGGCGAACGGACTGGAGGGTGGTGACCGACAGACTCTCGAGCACCTCGCGGGACCGGTGCTCCATCGCGAGCTCATCGAGCACGACGCGGTTGTGGACCTGCTCGCGGCCAAGAAACATGTTGGCGACCACATCGAGGTTGTCGGCCAGCGCCAGGTCCTGGTAAACGACTTCGATGCCGAGGGAGGCGGCAGCGCGGGGGTTGTTGATTTTCACACGCTGCCCGTCGAAGTAAATGTCGCCCTCGTCGAAGGGGTAGATACCGACCACACCCTTGATCAGGGTGGACTTGCCCGCACCGTTGTCGCCCACAAGCGCCATGACCTCACCGGCCCGGACGTCGAAGTCAACCTTGTAGAGCGCGTGCACAGCGCCGAATGCCTTCGACGCCCCCCGACACGACAGGAGCGATTCGCCGTCCGCTGCAGCGTTCTCTGACACGTGCTCCTACCCCCCCGCCAAGCGAAACGAAGATGCGGCGGGGACTCTCGGCCCCGCCGCATCCACTACATCACATCATGCTGTCAACCTGCTCGATCAGGCGTTTTCCTGACAGAAGTCGGTCTCGGCCACATCGCCGGTGCAGATCTCTTCGACGGTCCGGAAACCGTCGGCGATCACCGTGTCGGCGACGTTGTCCGCCGTCACCCCGATGGGGGTGAGGGCCATGTACGGGACTACACCTTCACCCTCGGGGGAGTCGGTCGGCTTGCCGTCTGCATCGATGCCGATGAAGACGAACTCGCCGCTGAGGGCGGTGACGTCTTCGCCGGCCCGCAGGGCCAGAGCAGCGTCCACCGCAGCGGCGGCCTCGAGCTTGATCGGCTTGTAGACGGTCATCGTCTGAACGCCGAGGAGCACGTTCTGGATGCCAGCCTGGGTGGCGTCCTGGCCGGTGATCGGGATCTCCAGCGGGTCGAGGCCGGCATTCTCGAGGGAGGCGATGACTCCTCCGGCTAGGCCGTCGTTGGCGGCGAATATGGCGTCGACGTTGTTCTCGGCGGCAACGAGGATTTGGTCCATGAGGTCCTGGGCGGCTTGGTTGTCCCACTCGGGCACGAACTGATCGTCGACGAGCTCCCACTCGCCCGCGCTGACCTTCTCCTCGACGGTTGCGTTATAGCCGTCGCGGAACAAGAACGCGTTGTTGTCCGTCTCGCCACCGTTGAGCATGACGACCTGCTTGGGATCGGCATCGAGCTCGTCGATGACTGGCGTGGCGACTTCGGCCATGGTGGCGCCGACTTCGACGTTGTCGAAGCTCACGTAAATATCGCCCCCGGCGCTGCCCTCGGTGTTGAACCGGTCGTACTCGACGACGCCGACGCCCGCTTCCCGAGCGATGTCGATGATCGCGGCACCCGATCCGGAGTCGTTGCTGGTCAACACGATGACCGAAGCACCGTCACCGATGGCCTGCTCGGCCTGGCCGATCTGTGTCTCACCGCTTCCTTCGGCGTTTACGATCGTGAAGTCGTCGCCCTCTGCAAGACCCGCGGCCTCGAAGCCTTCCTTGAAGAAGCGACGGTCGTCCTTCTCCCAGCGGTCGGACGTAGCCGAGTCGGGGAGCAGCACCCAGATGCTGCCTTCGCCCTCTGCGGCCGTGTCGGTCGCATCGGTCTCATCGGTCTCATCGGTCGAATCGGAGCTGTCGTCATCGTCGCCGCAGGCAGCAGCGAACAGTACGAACACCGATAGTAGAGCGATCAAAAGTCGAATTCGTTTTCGCATTGTGTGAACCTCCGGAACAGGGCAAATTTTTGCGGACTGGAACGTCCGCGGAGTGCACCCTAGGCCATTTTGACCAGCTCTGTCGTTGGAGCCCATGAGGTGGCTACTCGACGTACTTGTCGGGCACTATGGCGGCGGGCCCAGCCTGCTCACCAACACCTCGCTCATACCCGACTGATCCCGCCCTGCGCGGCCGCGCTTTTACTAGGTAACTCCCATGAGTTCCGCCATGTTGTCGAAGAAGAAGGCGCGCATGGTCGCCTGGTCACATTTGGACATCGTCCGCTCGAATTTGGCGATCGGGTCGGAGGTCCCTTCCGGGTGGTCGGTGTCGTTTTGGCGGCGCTGGAAGTAGTCGATGGCCTTCTCGAGCGCCTCGTGGACGAACGGGAGCTCGGTCTGGGCATCGATCTAGGGGATGAATGGTGCCTCCGAATCGGTGGCCACAGCGGCGAGGAAGTCGGCCAACTCGATCACGTGGCTATCGCAATCGATGATCCTGCGATGTTCGGCATAGGTCATGAATCTGGTCTACACCAGCGGTGGACACGGGGTATGGGCGGGCACCAGCGAGTAACCCCGAGCTTTTCGAAACTCCGCCGGCAACAGGAGCAGCACATGAACAGGTTCGTAGAGTGTCAACGGCCCAAGCCGATGGTCCAGATCAATAGATTGGAAGTCTGATGAGGAACGTCGAAGTAGAGCGAGCAATAAAGGCACCGCTGTCCAGCGTTTGGGCTGTATTGGCCGATTACCCCAACATCGTCGACTGGAACGATGGCGTCGCGAACAGCTACGCCATCGGCGATGCAACCGAGGGCGTCGGAGCCCAGCGACAAGTCGAACTGGGCTCGAAGGGATCGATCAAGAACAGAGAGACGGTCACCGAGTGGGTGCCCGAGCAGATAATGGTGGTCGCCATCGACAAGATCGAGAAGCAACCTATCAAGCAGGCCACGATGACGTTCACCCTTTCCGACGGTGGCGAAACCACCCCGTTCACGATGAGCTACGACTACGAACCCAAGGGTGGGCCGCTGGCCTACATCTACGGGCCAATCCTTGACCGGCTGCTGAACAAGGGCTTTAACGGGTTCATCGACAGCCTGGAACCGGCGGCTCAGGACCGGGCCGTCACCTGAATGGGGCCTCCCGGTTCCTCAGCCACGCTTGGGTGCGTGCGCCAGAACGTGCGTCGGTCGTCCGCGGACACCGGCTGGGCAATCTCGAGCGGGTCGCTGCGATCTCATTGCCGGTCCCGACCTCTTGGCCAAGTGCAGTTTTGAGTAGGCTCAAAATTCTTCGACCATTGCAATCGTCAGCGCGTTCGCCGCGCTGAGAACAGCCGGAGGAAAAGGGATGCCCCAATACGAAGGTCCGATTTTCGACGCCGGCAACCACTACTACGAGGCGCACCACGCACCCATTTGTCACGTGCCGAAGAGAATGCAGAGGCGGTGCCTGCAGTGGGTCACGGTCGAATGACAACGCTGTTTCTCTTACCGAGAGGCGGCCGACGTGACCGCTGAACTATCACCTGACGACTACACCGACATCCGCTACGAGGTGAGCGACGGTCGAGCACGGGTCACGCTGGCAATCCCACAGACCCACAACGCGATTACCGATCGCATGCTGACTGAACTCGAAGATGCCGCCTGGCGGGCCGATGACGACACCAGCGTGCACTGCCTCATCTTGCGAGGTGAGGGCGGGTCGTTCTGCTCCGGGTACGACCTGACTGCCCT
>JADFOM010000145.1 GCA_022562835.1 Acidobacteriota bacterium
GCGGCATCTCCTCGCCGGCATCGAGCCGCTCCTTGATCTTCGCGTGAGCGATGTCGCGCCCGACCACGACGGTGCCGCTGAGCGAGAGCCGAGTCTTGACCGGATACTGCGACAGTTTGGAACGCACCGCTTCCATGCCTGCATCGAGGTCTATGTCGATGACCTCGGTGGTCAGGTCGTCCTCGGCTATCTCGGGAAGATACTTGGCCGGGTCTGTCTCAAGCTTTTCGAGGAACACACCCTCTGCGGTGATCTTCGCCAGCGCCTGGCGGTCGGCCGAACAAGACACCGCGACGGCAACCGGGCACGATGCCCCATGACGGGGAAGGCGAATGACGCGCACGTCGTGACAGAAGTACTTGCCACCGAACTGGGCGCCGATGCCGAATTCCTGGGTCATCTTGAGAATACGTTCCTCCCACTCAAGGTCGCGATAACCGTGGCCGAGTTTGGATCCCTCTGTCGGCAACGAGTCGAGATAGCGCGTCGATGCCAGCTTTGCAGTTTCGACCGCGAGCTCGGCCGACGTGCCGCCGATGACCAGAGCAAGGTGGTAGGGAGGGCACGCCGAGGTGCCCAACAAGCGCAGCTTCTCGTCGAGGAAACGCCGCAAGCCGTCGGGGTTCAACAGCGCCCTCGTCTCTTGGAACAGGAAGCTCTTGTTGGCCGAACCGCCACCCTTGGCCATGAACATGAACCTGTACTCACTCCCCTCCGTCGCTTCGATCTTGATCTCGGCCGGCAAATTCGTGCCGGTATTCACCTCCTCGAAGAGGCTCAATGGCGCCATCTGCGAGTAGCGGAGGTTGGATGTCTGGTAGGTGTCGAAAATGCCGTGGGCCAAAGCGACTCGATCGTCACCGCTGGTCAAGACGTTCTGTCCTCGCTTGCCCTTGATGATGGCAGTACCCGTGTCCTGACAGCCCGGCAGTACCCCTGCCGCAGCGATGTTCGCGTTGCGCAAGAGCTCGGTCGCCACAAACTTGTCATTAGCCGACGCCTCGCCGTCGCCGAGGATCGCGGCCAACTGCGCTAGGTGTCCGGGTCGCAAGAAATGCGCTATGTCACGCATTGCCTCCGCGCTGAGCATGCGCAACACCTCGGGCTCAACGGTCAAGAAGGTACGCCCTGCGGCCTCGACTGTGGCGATCCCATCGGTGCTCAGAAGCCGGTAGTCGGTCTCGTCGGGTCCGGTCGGTAACAAATCGGTGTACGCAAACTCTGCCATATCGTCAAAAACTACTGGCACGCGTGTCCCAGTACGTCCTCAGGCGATCCCAAGGCCAAATTGAGTCATGGTCGGGGTCAGACCCCAGACGATTTTCCTCGCCCTTACAGGCGACCCAATCCGTGAAACGGTGATCCGGCCTCGGCCCACTTTTCGTAGAGCGCGAAAAACTCTTCGCCGAACGGGTCGCGCTCTGTCAGCGGCATTGCGGCGCGGCTGATTGTGAAATCGAGCGCAGCCAATTCCTCGGCCTTCGAGAAATGCGTCGCCGCCGCGCCGCTCCCCTCGCGTCGTAAGTGCGCGGCGACCCGGAAATGAAGACGGGCATCTACTTCATCATCGCTTAGGTCTTCCACGGCGCCAGGGAGTTGATCCGCGGGGATGTCGACCTTGCCGGTGTGTACCCAATCGCGGATCTTGTCCTTGAAAGGTTCCGACGGTTGGTTGTGGAACTCCACGAACATGTCATTGCCGAACGCCACGCTGTTCGGCCTTGCGATGCGGGAGTTCTCGTCTATCCAGATCACTGTGGGCACGTTCGAGATGGCGTACAACTCGCATAGCAGATGATCACGATCCATCAAGACCGGATAGGTGATGCCAACCGCCCCTTCACGAATCTTCTCCGTGTCCTCGTCGATCGCCACCGCGATGACGCCAAAACCCTCGTCGGCGAGCTCATCATGAATCTCCTGCCACCCGGGCAGGTCGAAGAAACATCCTCACCAACTGGCGAAGGCAACCAACAACTGTTTTCGTCCCCTGAATTCCTCGAGCGAGCGGTCATTACCGTCGAGGTCTGGCAGTGTGAATCCAGGCGCGATGAGATCGTCGATCGCGCTAGCACGGGATCGTTGTGGCACTGCGAGTGCCATCACCGCCGCCTCGGCATCAAGGATGCTGCGCTGACCGAGACGGAGTCCGGCCTCCGCTAGGTCGACCTCTCCGTCATTCGCATAAACGGTGCACACTGCACCTTCGCATAGTCCTTCGCGGGTCAGTGTCATTCCGGTAGCCGCCTCGACCCCGTCGGCCCCCACCAGTACTTGTCCATCGGCGATCGACGCGTCGACGACCACTGCTTCACTTCCAGGTACGAGCACGGTGAGATCCATGGCCAAGTTTGGCCGCCACAAGACGCCCCGGCAAGTTTCCCCGTCCGTTCAGGTCGAAGACATCGAGCACCGCTAGGTTGGCGACAAGAACGAGTGGAGGTTCAGACGGTTGAAAATTCTGGTGACCAATGACGACGGCATCGACTCGGTGGGTCTGCACGTACTCGCCCGGGCCATGCGACCCCACGGCGACGTGGTCATAGTGGCTCCGGATCGCGAATTTTCGGGATCCGGTGCATCGATCGGATCGCTGCTCGAGATGACCCCCGAAGTCCACACCTCAAGCGTCGAGGGCATCGAGACAACCTGGACCGTCTCAGGACCGCCCGCCCTTTGTGTCATGTTCGCAACCCTCGGAGCGTTCGGAGAGCGGCCCGACCTGGTGGTTTCCGGCATCAACCCGGGCAACAATGTCGGCAGGTCTATCTATCACTCAGGCACGGTCGGAGCCTGCACTACGGCTCGCAGTTCCGGACTCACTGGCCTGGCCGTATCCCAGTCCGTCACCGGCTGGGGAATCGAGGGTCAGGGCTGGGATGAGATGCTCGAACACCAGAAGTGGGATAGCGCGGCGGAGATCGCCTCGGTTGTTGTCGCTGGTCTAATTGCGGATCCACCAGAGGAGCCGCTGGTCATCAATCTCAATGTCCCGAACTCTGACATGGACGGCATCCTCGGTTGGCGTCGCACTTCGGTTGCATCCAGTCCGCCGCGGTCGATGTCGAAGGTCAGTCTCGAACCGAAGAAGGGCCATGACGGAAGTTACCGCGTACGTATGGAATGGGGTGAGCCGACCGAGGTGCCTGGCAATCACGACTCAAATACCGTGATGGCGGGATTCGTCTCGATCACGTCGCTGAGCCGGATGGCCGAAAGCGATGACGACCTCTCTGCCGCCGAGTCCCGCCTCGAAACGCTGCTCAGTTAGAACAGTTGTCAACGAGCCAGTGGTGAATAGGCGCTACACGATCGAACTGATCTGCGCACCAGTCTGGGAACTTGCGCGAGCCGACCGACGTGGGCATTTTCATCGACCACCGGAGCTGGAAACTCTTGAGCTTCAGCAGCTCAGCTCGCTCGTGATCCTGATCATATGGGGCCGGTACTTTCTTTAGGGCCTCGCCGGCAACCTCTGCAACGAACGCTTCCTCATCGTCAGGGACCGGCGGAAACTCCTCCAGAACCGCATCAACCGCGGCTGCAAGCGATTTGCCCTCGGGCCCAGCCACCGCTGTACGCCACGTCTCGAGCGTGCTCTTTGTAAAAGCCATCCCTGTGGCGAAACCGACGTTCTCCGATGCCACACGGAGAAACAGCGTCGGCGCGGTCTTTTTGTTCGGCCCCTGCCAGTAACGCAGCAGGAAATGATCCTTGTACAGCGGAGCTTTCTCGCTAGCGAAGCGAAGATCGTTGTTGATCGGCGCGATCGACCCGTTGGTCTTCGCCTCGTAGGTCAACTCTGGTGAGATCGACTCCTCGAGTAGCCCACCGACATCGGCAACCAACAATTTCGTGGGTTCCAACAGCGCTGCCACGTATTCGTTGCGACGCGCAGAAAACTGCTCCTTGTCGAGCTCGGGTAGCCGTCCCAGAAGGGTGCGGGCTTCAGGTTTGTAACCGATGAACTTCCTCGCCATATCAACCAGTCTATTTGGTGAGAAGCCGGCTCCAGCCCTCCGGCAAAGATCGCGAGATAGACGCAGCACGCCAGCGCTTGTCGGCCGCGCGAATCATCGAGTGCAGCGAGCTCGTCTCACTCTCTGCCAACTCGACCTGGGCTTGATGTCGGCGACGATCGATGGTGGTCGACCCGGTAGGGTCACCATGGTGGACATCGCATCATCGGTACTCGATCTGATCGGCTCAACGCCGCTCGTTCGCCTCAACAAATTGACCGAGCCAGGGGCGGCAACCGTCGCTGCGAAACTAGAGACGACAAATCCTGGAGGGTCGAGCAAAGATCGGCCGGCGTTGACGATGATCGAGGCCGCAGAAGAGTCTGGCGAGCTGCAACCCGGCGGCACGATCATCGAACCGACGTCGGGCAACACAGGTGTCGGACTAGCGATCGTGGCCGCCCAGCGGGGCTATAGCTGCATTTTTGTCATGACCGACAAGGTCGCGCCTGAAAAGGTCACGCTGCTCAAGGCGTACGGGGCCGAGGTCATCGTGTGCCCCGTCGCGGTCCCTCCGGATGACCCGCAGTCCTACTACTCGACCGCCGAAAGACTCGTCGCCGAAACTCCCAAATCGTTCCGACCAAATCAGTACGACAACATGCACAACCCCCGTGCGCACTATGAGACCACCGGTCCCGAAATCTGGTCACAGACCGAGGGCACAATCACACACTTTGTAGCCGGAGCGGGCACAGGGGGGACCCTGACGGGCGTCGGACGCTACCTCAAGGAGCAGAACCCCGGTGTACAAATCATCGCGGCCGATCCAGCCGGTTCGGTCTACAGCGGAGGTTCGGGACGCCCCTACCTTGTCGAAGGCGTAGGCGAGGACTTCTGGCCATCCACCTACGACCCAAGCCTGGTCGACCGCACGATCGCGGTGAGTGACAGCGACTCATTCCTTACCGCACGTGACGTGACCCACCGCGAAGGCCTTCTCATCGGTGGGTCCGGCGGCACGGCTGTGTACGCGGCCCTACAGATCGCCACCGAGGTGGGCCAAGACGGACTGATCGTGGTGTTGATACCCGACAGCGGACGCGGCTACCTCTCGAAGGTCTTCAACGACGACTGGATGGCCGAATACGGGTTCTTGACCTCCGAGGGCCCAATCGTCGGCGACGTCATCGAGGCCAAACGAGGACCCGCACCGGATCTGATTTATGTACGACCAGAACAAACCGCCCGCGAAGCGGTCGAGTTGATGCGAGCGCACGGTGTCTCCCAGCTGTTGGTAGCAAAGGGCGACATGCCGATCGCTGCGGCGGAGGTATCGGGAGCGGTCAGCGAACTGGCCCTGATGGAACGGGCATTCGACTCCAGCGACGTACTAGACCGCACCACCGAAGAGGTAATGCAAGCATCGCTGCCGACGATCGGCGTCGGTCAACCCATCGAACTCGCGGTTGCGATGCTCGACCACGCCACGGCATTGACCGTGCTCGACGGCGGGCGACCTCGCACGGTTATCTCGCGCACCGACGTGCTGTCCTACCTGTCCCCGGAGCGCTGAGATGGCCGACGACACATTTGCCAATGCGGATGAGTGGGGATTCGAGACCCGGGCTATCCGGGCCGGACAACCGCACGATCCAGTAACCGGTGCCGTGGTGACCCCGCTGAACCTTGCGACTACGTATGCCCAGGAACAGGTGGGTACCCACCGAGGCTTCGAGTACAGCCGTTCACAGAACCCCACTCGCCAAGCGCTGGAGAACAATCTCGCCTCTCTCGAAGGAGCCGAGTATGGATTCGCGTTCGCGTCGGGACTCGCTGCGGAGGACAACGTGTTACGTCTGCTGGAGCCGACCACACATCTCGTGTTGGGCAATGACGCCTATGGCGGCACGTTTCGCCTGATCGACAAAATCTTCGGGCCGACCGGACTGCGCTGGAGCGCCACAGACCTCGGTGACCTCAACGCCTTAGAGGCCTCGATTCAACCAGCGACAACAATGGTCTGGCTCGAAACACCCACAAATCCGTTGCTTGCAATCAGCGACATCGCGGCGATCGCCGAGATCGCACATAAGCAGGGCGCACTCGTGGTCGTAGACAACACGTTTGCTACGCCATATCTCCAGCAGCCGCTGAGCCTTGGCGCCGACATCGTCGTTCACTCGACTACCAAGTATGCGGGCGGACACAGTGATGTCGTGGGGGGCTTCGTCGCCACCAACGACCCGGCGGTGGCCGAGCGTATCGAGTTCACGCAGAACGCTTCGGGTGCTGTACCGAGTCCGTTCGATTGCTGGCTGTTGATGCGCGGCCTGAAAACCTTGGCCATCCGAATGGATCGACAGTGCGCCAACTCTCGGGCGATCGTCGAGCTGCTCGACGCTCATCCAAGAGTGACCGAGGTGCTATATCCCGGACTGGAGTCACATCGCGGTCACGAGGTCGCGGCAGCTCAGATGAGTGACTTCGGAGCGATGGTTTCGTTTCGCACGGGCGACAAGGACTCTGCTTTACGGGTGGCCGAATCTACACAGGTGTTCACACTCGCCGAGTCTCTCGGAGCGGTCGAGT
>JADFOM010000146.1 GCA_022562835.1 Acidobacteriota bacterium
GCACCTACCAGGCGGTGTCGGGCGCCGGACTGGGTGGTGTGCGCGAGTTCCAAGGCCAGCTGGCGGCCGCGGCCGACGCCGGTTCAGAGCTTGTGTTCGACGGTTCCGCGATCGAATTCGCCGAGCCCGATGTATTTGCCGGGCCAATCGCTCACAACGTGTTGCCGATCTGTGGATCGTTGCTGGGCGATGAGACATCGGAGACCAACGAGGAGGCGAAACTACGCGACGAGAGCCGAAAGATTCTCGAGATTCCTCAGCTGGCTGTGAGCGCAACGTGTGTGCGTGTTCCGGTATTCACCGGTCACTCGCTGTCGATCAATGCGCGATTCGAGTCGCCGATCTCACCGCGGAAGGCTCTCGAAGTGCTCGACGCTGCTCCCGGTGTCGCCCTCTCCTCGATGCCGACTCCCCTAGCGGCGGCGGGACTCGACCATTGCCTGGTCGGGCGAGTTCGGTCCGATCCAACCGTCACGAGCGGTCTCAGCTTTTTCGTGAGCGGCGACAACCTTCGCAAGGGTGCCGCGCTCAACGCTATTCAGATCGCGGAAGAGCTGGTCAAGCGCCGGGGCTGAAAAACGGGCTAAATGCCACAGCGGATAGAGGGCTTACGGAGGATCATCGACATAGCGGGCAACCGCCTCGTCGAGTGATAGACCCAGTTGATTGCTGAGTGAGGCCAGCCAGGCGAGCACGTCGCCGAGTTCATGGAGCTGCTCCTCACGCGTGCCCTTGCGCGTGGCCTGGGCCAGTTCGCCGAGCTCCTCACAAAGCCACGCCACGGTGGACGGAATTCCGCGAGCTTGGTCGGCCTCGCCATACAACTCTTGCATCAGGGTCTGAACTTCATCCAGCGTCATCGAGGATTCCTGGTATCGGCGGCGGGGAGCGATCAATCATTCCACCCTGCACCCGGCCGTATCGAACCCACCTGTTCGCTGAGACTGTCGAGCAGTGCGACGTCGCGTAGTTCGTCGAGTTGATCGCCGGAACTGCTCACGCCGAGGGAGTCGAGCTGGGCCACCAGTGCGACTCCGGCGGCCCGTGTCGCACCATCGGCGACCTTGAGCGCTAGTCCGATGCCCCGAGAACGAATCGCAGCCACGAAGACGCCCTCGGCACCTACCTTGACGACGACGTCGGGGGAGGCCCTCATCACCACCGTGCAGGGTCTGTCCGTTCCCCCCACGAGATACGGGTGCTCGGTCATTGCGTCGAAGAGTCGCGCGCCTGTCTCTTCTGAATCGAACTCGCATACGGCACGGGCGAGTGCGGACAGAGGCACCCGCCAGATAGGTGCGCCGCAGCCGTCGCGAGCCGGGTCCTCGAGATCATCGAGGTGGTGAGCTACGCGAACCTGCTCGGCGATGAGACGTTGCACTGGATGATCGACCTCGAGATATGAGTCAACGGGCGCATCGAGGTGGCGACACAACGTCAACATGCCGGCATGTTTGCCCGAGCAGGTGTTGTGCGCGCGGGTAGCGGTCTCGTGATTGGCTTGAAGCGTCTCAGCGGACGGCAGATGACGCGGTGGCTCGGCTCCGCAGCCGAGGTCGGATACCTCGAGATCGAGATCGTGGAGCCATTCCACAACACGTCGGACGTGTTCGGGTTCACCGCTGTGCGAGGCGCAGGCAAGTGCGAGGGACTCGTCGGCCAACCCGAAACGGTCCGCCGCGCCGCTGGTCACCAGCGGCACCGCTTGGAATGGCTTGAGCGAGGAGCGCGGATAGATGTGTTGGTCAACGTCACCGAACTCGTCGAGGACATCGCCATGAATGTCAACGGCGATGCCGTGGACCTCGTGATGGCTTTCGGTATGTCCACCGCGTGTTGCGACGATGGTTCGCGGTGGGGCGCTCATATCTGTCGAGCGTAGTGACCGGTCAGGGCGCGGCCGCGCGAGATTGACTTGGATCAACCTTGATCGTGGAGCAATTGGCGGTGGCCGCCGATCCACACAGCCTCGACGCGGTAGTCGTCATCGAGCGCAACCAGATCTGCATGTGCCCCCGGAGCGAGGACACCCCGGTCAGTGAGCCGCATGACCGCGGCGGGGTTCGCGGTGGCCGCCCGCAGCGCATCGAGCGGCGATATGCCTACGGCGATCGCGTGGCGTACCGCTGCGTCCATTGTCAGCTGCGTTCCTGCCAGGGACCCGTCGGCAAGGCGTGGTGCACCGTCGATCGGGTCGATGGTTGCTCCAGAAGGCGAGACTGCATCACTTACCAGCACAACTCTCTCGGATCCGCAGAGGCGCCAGAACATGCGGAGAACGGCGTCGTGTAGATGCACGCCGTCTGCAATGACGCTCGCAAAGACCCGTTCATCGTCAAGAACGGCGCCGATCGCACCCGGCGCTCGCTGATGGAGTGAACCACTCGCGTTGCCTAGATGTGTGAAGAGCCGCGCCCCGCGTTCGATAGCCTCCATCGTCGTTTCGTAGTCCGCAGCGGTGTGTCCGAGAGCGGCGACCAGATGCATTTCCTCGAGCTGGGTGATTGCGTCCATCGCCCCGAGCCGTTCGGGACCGAGTGTGACGATCGCGATCGAGCGGCTGTGTTCGGCGATCCATCCGAGTTCGACCGGACCGTCAACGACGTCTTGGTGTGCACCATGGTGCGACCCGAGATACGGACCCTCGAGGTGCACGCCGAGGATCGTTGGACCAACGGCCTCATCGCGGGCTGCGTCGATGCGAGCAATCGCGTCCGGATACTCCACGAGCGGGCGCGTGACCAGTGTTGGGCACCAGGCGGTGACACCGTGCGTGGCAAGAATCGAGCCGAGCTTCGAGAGCTTGTCGGGCGTGGCCGTAGCGACGTCGATGTCACCAATTCCGTTGACTTGGAGATCGATGAAGCCCGGCACCAGAAGACCGAACTGTGGCGGTTCGCGCGTCTCGCTCAGCGAGTCGATCCGTCCGTTGAAATGGTGCAAGGCCACATTCGAAACGAGCGAGTTGCCAACGAGTGCTGACGATGCGGTGATCGGAGTAGGTGCGGGACTCACCCATCCACTGTCGCGCGTGGGTCGTTCTCGCGACAGCTGCGGCCGGTGGGGCATCGATTGGCGGCATTTCCGGTCGCGTGTGAGGCTTGCCGCTCGCCGAGTCGAGGGGGGAGAGCTCGCCGGCACTGGCCATCGGCCGTCGACAGATTCTCGGAGCGGTGGGGCCAAATCGTCGAGAAACCGACAACACCGACTAGACGAAGGAGTTGTCCATGTACCCAGGTTTTCATGCGCTCGCGCATCCCGAGCGCCCCGCCGTCATCATCGCCGAGACCGGCGAGATGGTCACGTACCGTGAACTCGACGATCGCTCGATCCGCCTTGCGAACCTCTGGCATGACCGCGGGCTGCGCCGGGGCGACCGTGTCGCGATTCTTCTCGAGAACCACCCAAGGTATTTCGAGGTGGTCTGGGCGGCCCTTCGCTCCGGTCTGTACTACACGCCGATCAATACCCATCTGACCCGTGACGAGATCGGATACATCCTCGATGACTGCGAGGCGCGTTGCCTCGTGACATCCGAGCCGTTCTTGGATCGAGTCGAGGGCCTCGCTACCGAAATCTCGCTGCTGATCGGTGCCGACGCTGACGGATTCGATCGGTACGAGGACCTGTTGGCTGCGGCATCGTCGCATCCTCGCGACGATCAGCCCGAAGGTTCGGGCATGTTCTATTCATCGGGAACCACTGGACGACCGAAGGGGATCCTGTTCCCACTGCCGGATCGAGAAGTATCGGATCCGAATCCGATGGTGATGCCCGACAGCCCCCTCGGTCTCCATGGCGACGCGGTGTACCTTTCGCCTGCGCCGCTCTACCACACGTCCCCGGTGGTTACCGGAACGATCGTGCACCGCTACGGCGGCACGGTCGTCG
The DNA here is from genome assembly GCA_022562835.1 of Acidobacteriota bacterium. Taxonomy (GTDB): domain Bacteria; phylum Actinomycetota; class Acidimicrobiia; order Acidimicrobiales; family SHLQ01; genus JADFOM01. The sequence continues at coordinate 3,892 of JADFOM010000146.1, forward strand.
TGATGAAAACCTGGGACGCTCAGCGTTGCCTTCTCGCGATCGAAACCTATAAATGCGACACGGCGCAGTTTGTGCCGACCATGTTCGTCCGACTGCTCAAGTTGCCCGCAGTGGTGCGTGAGCGGTACGACCTTTCGTCCCTGCGACAGGTGAGTCATGCAGCTGCACCGTGTCCGGTCAAGATCAAACAACGGATGATGCAATGGTGGGGGCCGATCATCTGGGAGTTCTACGCGGGCTCGGAGAATGTTGGATCGACATCGATTGGACCCACCGAATGGCTAGAGCACCCAGGATCGGTGGGGCGCGGAAGGTTCTGTCAGGTGCACATCTGCGGCGACGACGGCGTCGATCTGCCAACCGGCGAGATCGGCGATATTTGGTTCGACACACCGACCGCAAAGATGGAGTACCACCACAACCCCGAGGCGACGGCGGCGGCGATGAACGACAGAGGCTGGTACACGATGGGCGACGTCGGGCGTCTCGACGAGGACGGCTACCTGTACCTACTGGATCGACGCTCATTCATGATCATCTCAGGTGGTGTCAACGTCTATCCCCAGGAGGCCGAGAACGTTCTGATCATGCACGATGCGGTAGCCGACGTAGCCGTCATCGGTGTTCCCGACGATGACCTCGGCGAAGTGGCAAAGGCGATAGTTGAGGTCGCGGATGGCGTGACGGCCGACGCTGCTCTCGCCGCGGGCCTGTTGGATTTCTGCGCGCAGCAGTTGGCGCCGTACAAGTGTCCGCGGTCGGTGGACTTCACCGACACACTTCCTCGACAGGACACGGGCAAGCTCTACAAACGACTGTTGCGTGATCGTTATTGGGGCGACCGCGAGTCGCGGATCGTGTGACCCGACGGGAACTCAAGTCAGAAACGGTAGATAGGTCGACGTCGTGTGAGAAGGTGCGAAGAACCAACATTCGAGCGCATAGCGATCTTCGGTCAGTCCCGGGTCGAGCGCAGTGCGATGGAGTAAGCGCTCGTCGAACATCAATGCGTCGCCCGGCTCAAACGCCGGTTGTGCAGTGGGTGACCCGCCGACGATCTTGTCGATGAGGTCGAACGAAACCGACGCGCGTCCGAGCTCCGGGTCGACCTCGAGGATCTCGGTCATACGCCGGGGCAGGATCTCCATCCCGGAACTCGGGTTCGTGCCGCCGCAGCTCGACAGAGCTACCCACACGTTCATGGTGCGTACGTCGGATTCCAGGAACGATCCGTCCTGGTGCCATCCGGTGATCTTCGGCGTCGGCTCGACTCGACGAAGCGTCGATTTCTGAAGTGAAAACGCGGGTCGCTCGCCTAGGTGTTCAGCGACTACGTCGATGACGCCCACATCACTCAGTCGATTCATGATCTCGGCTGTTGCACGAGGTGAGTCGGCCAGCCACGTGCCGCCCCGGCGCGAAACGCGGTTCCGGAGACTCGAATCCTGGGCGACACCGGAGTCATAGGGCGAGTACCAGCGAGGATCCGGGTTCTCGCTGCGTTGCTCGCGTTGTGTGCGTTGAAGCGTGGAGAGTGTTTCGGCAGCCTGAGTTACGTCGAACAACCCGCGCACGATGATGACGCCGTGGTGAATGACCGCACCGCCGACGGTGTCGGCGCTCAACTGCTCGAGACGGATCTCGGGTATTTCTTCGACCAGGTCTGGGAAGGGGTCGACGTATGTCGGAGGCCAACTCGACCGGCCCGATGAGGTTTCGAGCACCTTCGCGGCGTCGCGCCGGAGATCGCGAATCCGAATCTCGATCGTCGGATCGGGTGCGGTTTGCCAGGCTTCGATTAGGAGGTCGACCGCTTCGATCGGCCGGCCCTCGTCGACCATCTGATCCGCCTGCGCCAAAGCGGCCTCCGGCGTCGAAATACCCTGTTCCGCCCGTCGTCCATCGCTCGAGCCTCCATTTCTCCACCGTGACCACATCGTTGCGATTGACACTCGGTGGGTCCCCCCCCTGAAACGGCTCGACTGCTGCTGGCGACGGTAACGCTGCGCACCCGGGGGTGCCAACAGTACGGGGATCGCTACTCTTTGGCGTCATGTTCCAGCGGGTTACGGCAGTCGTCGTCTTGTGTGTGCTCCTGGGCGCGGCGTGCTCCTCGGATTCGTCGCCAGATCCTGGTGTGTCCACCGTTGAAACGGTGACGACGCAGACGTTGCAATCGGCCACCAAGGCAGAACTCGATGTCGACATTGAGGGCTTCATCGCCGAAATTCCCGACGAGAAGGTCCGCGCCTCGGTCGAGAATGCGCTGGATCTGGCTGAAGAGGTGGCGAAACCGTGCGCGACCCCAGCGCAGTGGTCTGTTGCAGCAGACGACGCTGCCGAGGCGCTATCGGCCGCAGCAGCGAAGATCGAAGCGAGCGAGACTCTCGAGGAGTGGAGGAGCGCTGCTGTCGAGGTTGGCATGGTCAATTACTTCGTGAAGCTCATGGCGGTCGACCCGCTGTGTGTCGGTGGCCAACAATCCGACCGAGACACTGTGTGGCGCTCAGCGGTTGGAGTGCTCGGGGCGCTCGATGAGTTGCAAAGCGTTGTGAGTCCGGGTGTGAGTGGCCGAGCATCGAGCGTTTTTTGGTTGGATAGCGACGTGTTGGGCCACACAGTGGAGGTTCAGCGCCTCGTGTCAGG
>JADFOM010000147.1 GCA_022562835.1 Acidobacteriota bacterium
GCGCGGGTGCAGAGCGCTGCCGCACCGGGTGAGATCCTCGTGTCGGATATCGTGCGAGGTCTTGCCCGCACATCCGCAGGCGTGGCGTTCGAAGACCGCGGTGAGCACGAACTGAAGGGCATCCCGGAGCCGCAGCGGCTGTTCGCAATTAGGGAGCAGAACTGATGGAACCGCGCATCCAGTACGCGAAGACCGAGGATGGGATAAGCATCGCCTACTCTGTTACTGGCGAAGGTCCTCCCCTGGTGCTCGTTCACGGGTACACCGGCGACGTTAGTGAGTGGGAGAACCAGATCGAGGAGTTCGCGGGCGAGTTTCGGGTGCTTGTACTCGACAACCGAGGGCATGGTCAGTCGGAGGCACCTGCTGACATCGAAGCTTACACAGTGGAACTCATGGTGGAGGATACGCTGGCAGTGATCGCAGTAGCCGGGTTTGAGAAGTATCACCTAGTCGGTCACTCCATGGGCGGCTACCTAGTCCAGCGCTACCTCGAAACCCACGACGTGCCGGCGGCCATACTGCTGGCCGCGGTGCCGCCGAGAGGAGCGATCGGAGTGGCCCTGCGGACCCTGCGGGCCCACCCCACCGCGATGCTCAAGACGGTGTTTCAGTTGAGGCTCTGGCCGCTGGTCGCCACACCGGAACTGACACGGGACATCTTGATGCGGTCCGACTCCACCGACGAAGAAGCCCAGCAGCTTCAGGCTCGGCTACAAGACGACTCCTTCCGAGCGTTCCTCGGCATGATCACGCGACCCGTGAAGAAGCCGAAGACCTCCCCGCCGGTGTTGGTGATGGGCGCCGAACAGGACCGCGTCGTTTCCCCCAAAGAAGTGCAAGCCACGGCGGAGCGCTACGACACAGAAGCCGTCATGATGCCCGCGATGGCCCACGACATGATCCTCGACCCCGAGTGGCAGTCGATCGTCGACACAATGACCGCCTGGATCGACGAGACGCTCGCCCTCGCCTCCATCAACAACGATCGCTGACGGAGGGTTAAGACTTCTGACTTCTAGACAAGCGGCCAGGGGTGTCCCCAGCCGGTTTCGTCGAACGGGAACTCGCCAGCGTCGACCAGCGCCCGAGTCCGAGTCAGCAGCGCGTCGCGTTCGAACGGATCCAAGAAGTCGCCGAGCCATTCGGGCAACGGATCATCTATGAGTCTGAGCAACGCGGCCGTGATCGCTTCTGGAATTTGTTCGCCCGCAAAATCCCAGATGACGGTTCTGAGTTTGAACTGGCGGTGAAAGCTGAGCCCGTTGTCGATCGCCCAGATGTGACCGTAGGCATCGAGAAGACAGTGTCCTGCCTTGCGATCGGTGCTGTTGGTGACGATGTCGAAAGCGCAGAGGCGTTGGAAATACGAGCGGTGGACCGGGTCGTCGCGCAACGTGAAGTAGTGCACGTCGTAGTCGGTCTCGATGAACGCCTGCATCGAGCCGATTCCATACGGGCCGTCATGTTCGATGGTCGGGGGAATCAGATCGAAGCCGAGGTGCTCGCTGAGTTCGTACGTCGCGATTTCACGTCTGTACACGTTTGGCGGAAAGTCGTGCAACGGACGCTCTCCGCGCCCGGGTTTGTAAACGGCGCGAGTTTGATTCTCGCCGATCTCCACCAGAAATGTGGCGTTCGAACTCCACGGCATACGGCCGAGGATCTCGACCTCGCCATCGTGAAGTGCCTCACTCAATTCGAGCATGGACAAAACGATCCGTCGCCATCGAGAGGTCGACCGCAGAACTGGCAGGGGGGACGACCCGAAGCCACGAGTTCGCGAGCGTGGTTGATGAAACCGACTACCTGGCTGCGATCGAGACGGACACGCAGGGTGGCCGCCTCTGTCGATTCGTCGTCGATGAGCTCCTCGCACAACAACACGACGCGGTCGGTTTCGGTCTCGTACGCGGCGGCGATCGAACCGATCGTCCACTCGACATTCATCGGGTCGTCGAACAGGTCCTCAAGGTCGCTGGGTGCAGCGTCGATGGCGGGGAGGTCGTCGATGAGTTGGTTGAGGTACTCCGCCATTGCGCTCACTTGCTGCTTTTCGACCTTGAACCAGAGGAAGTCCGCGTTCGAAGCGATCTCGATGAGAAAGACCCTCTGTCCGCGCGGTCCGAGGGTGCCGGCCGTGAAGAGGCGCACCTCGTCGAATTCGTAGGACTCGCTCACCTCAGCCTCCGAGGTGCCCGGCTGAACCGGTCGAGTTGATCGTCAGAACAAATGGTCCGGCTTGGCTGTAAGAGATCGCCGAAAGCGAGCAGGGGGAGATCAGGTAGCGCTGGAACAGGTCGAGATGTGTTCCGGCGGCATGGGCGACTGCAGCCTTGATCGGATCGGCGTGCGAAACCGCAACGATGGTTTCGCCGGGATGGCGCGCGACGAGCGCCGCTATCTGTTCGGTGATACGCGCCTGCATTTCCGTGAAACTCTCCCCCGACGGGAACCGGAAGCTGCTCGGCGAATGTTGGACCGTCTTCCATGACTTGAGACGGCGAAGATCGGACAACTTTCGACCGGTCCAGTCACCGAAATCACATTCGATGAGGCCTTTCGACGTGCGTACGCGCAGACCGGTTGCCTTGGCGATCGGCGCCGCAGTTTCGCGAGTCCGTTCCATCGGTGAGGCGTATATCGCGCCGATCTTCCCCCATTCGGCGATCCGTTGTGCCACGGCCTCGGCTTGTTCTCTTCCGCTGTCGGCTAGATGGAGCCCAGGGGCTCTGCCTGGAAGCACCGAGCCGGTGGTCGGCGTCTTGCCGTGTCGAACGAGGATCACATTTGTCGCCATTTGGGACCACAGTAGTGGCGTGTGCGCGACCGTCTACCCTCGGGCTAGCTTTCGGATGATGGACAACGAAGCGCTGCGGATCGTGAACGACGAAGTAATCGACTGCCGTCGATGCGACCGGCTGGTGGCGTGGCGCGAGGAGGTCGCTTCAACCAAACGTGCCGCCTACGCGGATGAACAGTACTGGGGTCGGCCCGTGCCCGGTTTTGGTGATCCCGCAGCCGACATTGTGGTGGTCGGCCTCGCGCCCGCAGCACACGGCGCCAATCGGACGGGGCGAATGTTCACCGGTGACCGATCCGGTGATTGGCTTTACGGCGCGCTGCATCGCGCCGGACTCGCCAACCAGCCCGACAGCACCGCCATAGACGACGGACTGCGGCTCAACGGTGTCTACATCACCTCGCCGGTGAAGTGCGCGCCCCCGCAGAACAAGCCGACCCCTGCCGAACGCGACGCGTGCGCACCGTTCCTGTCCGCCGAGCTGGCAGCGCTTGGAGAGGTCGCGGTGATCGTTTGTCTTGGCCAATTCGCATACGCGGCGATGTGTGGACACCTCGAGGTGCGGCCACGGCCGAAGTTCGGTCACGGCGTCGCAGTGCCAATCGCCGGTGGGCCCACGCTGCTGTGCTCCTATCACGTCAGCCAGCAGAACACGTTCACCAAAAGACTCACTACTGAGATGCTCGACGGGGTCTTCTCCCAGGCGGTCGAACTTGCAGATCGGGCCTGAGCCCCGCATCGCTTTAGACATCCGGCGCACTAGCCTTTCGAGCGTGCGATCGCGAACCATCAAGACCACAGTGCTCGTCGTTTCCTTCGTGCTGACCGCAGCTGCCTGCGCGGGCTCGGGTGAACCCGACGATTACGACCCCGTCATCGAAGAGAACTTTACGGTGGCATGCGAAGAGTCGAACGATCGCGGCGAGGGTGAACCCAAGATCAACAACGTGGTTGAGTATTGCGGCTGCGTCTACGAGGCCTACGAGGCCGAAGTGCCGTACGAAGATTTCAAGCTTGAGGACGATCTGCTACGCGACGGGGTCGAGGAAGGGATCATCGACGGGATAGATGACCTCTCCGACACCGCACAAGACATCATCAATGGCTGTATCGCAAAGACCAACGCCAGCTGAACTGGATACGCGCTCGGGCTCGCAGGGACCCTCGTTAGCGCTTTACGGGTAGCCCGACCCGGGCTTCTTCAGCAGCCCATTCGGGCCACCGTTCGCGACTCTTGGCCGCCAACTTGTGCAGCAGCGCTATCGCCCCCGGATCATCGTCGCCTGGACGGGTCTCGATCACGCCGTCTGCGATCATCGCGTCGATGATCGCCCGGCCGAGTTCGGTGCGCACGATGGTGAGCGTCCAGTCGGTGTTCTCGCCGATGCCACCCGTTGATATGTCGGCATGTTCGGCAGCGAAGTCGGGGCAGTGGTTGCAGCCTTCGCGAGTCCAGGCATGACATTCCTTGAGGTTGATCTCGTGGTAGTCGCCGTTGTTCATCCAGATCTGGAACACGCCTTTGATGTTCATCTTCACCATGTCGGCCTTGGCGAGTCCGTACTTGGCCAAGAAGAGTTCCTCGAAGATTGAGTCGTCGAAGGACTTGGAACACAGCAGCCCGATGTTGAGCTTGATCGGCTTTGCGACCTTGCCGACCTTTCGGTGCCACATGACCGGACCGATCGAGGTCTGACAACTCATGCCCACCAGCGCAAGCCGATCGATCCCGCGTTCTTGGGCCTCTCTCATCGCAAGGGTGTTGGCCGAGTAGGTGTAGCGGCTGCCCGCTCCCTTGAGGACCTCGTCACGAGTTGTTGCGAGTCCGGGAACGGCCTTCCAGCGGTCGCCCGGAGTGCCGTCGGACGCGTCGCTCTCCAGAAACGATGTGAGAGCCCCGTCGATTATGTCGTTGTCGAGGCACCAGATCAGAATTGCTGAGACGAGTCCGCCGTCCTGCCCTGTCTGGTGAACGTGGTCGTCTGAGGCTCGCGTAAGAAGAATGTCTTTGTAGACGCCCGCCGTCTCGTCATCGCGGCGGGTGCGGCCAAAGAGATGTTTGTCGGCTTCGGGCTCCCATGCACGAAACCGCGGGCAAGCGCGGGTGCAAGATGTGCAGCCCTTTTCGCCGTGGATGCAGTTGGATTCACCCAGCTCTTCTTCGAGATGAAAGGGGTAGTACTTGCCTGGAGCGTGCTCGTAGCCGATCACGTCGTGAGGACATGCGACTACACAACCAGCGCAACCGGTGCATAAACCGCTGGTGATCACCTCTTCATGAAGTTCTTTCCATTGGAAGGTCCATCGAGGTTTCGTCGCCGCTGCGCCCATAGACGGATTGTAGGTCGTCGGGCGGCTCCGTTTGTTACCTGGGCGATCGGGCGACTACCCGGTTGCGTGAAAGACGATGCCTGCTTGCATCCCGGTGGGATTAGGCATTGCAGATGTCCTGAGACAGCACGAGCGCGCCCCCGGCAGGATTCGAACCTGCGCTCACGGCTCCGGAGGCCGCTTCCCTGTATCGCGCTGACCAGCGCAAACATGGTGGCGGACGGACCGGCCGGGCGCGTATGGGGCGCGGCGCGGCAGTCATTCGGGCGCTGGCGCGTTGCTGCCGGCGACTCGGGCCGACCGCACATGCCGATGAGCGGCCATCCCTGAGCTCGTCGACGCCATTAGAAAGAAGGCGGAGATGCTGGTGCGGGGCAGTGACGAGCCGATTCGAGATTTCTACGACCACAGCCTTGCCGAGGCGATGCTCGCACCACAGCCTCGCTTCATCTACTGCATCGACGTCTCCGGCGGGATCCAGGCTCGCACCCGACAATTCAATCATGTCCGCAACTTGTTGCCGCCTGAGGAAGCCGAGAAGCTACGCGAGCTTGAAACGCTGTACAAAACCAAGCTCGAGATCGACGCCCACTACACCTTGCAGCGGCTACTTCGATGGTGGTTGTACGGTCACGTGCCGGTTGCTCTCATGCTGATCGCGTTGGTGATGATTCATGTATTGTCGATTCTCTACTACTGACGATGTCTGAACGACGGACGCGCAAAGGGGTTTTCAGCCAGGCCGAGCTTCCTGTGGCCAGCTCCTACGTTTATCCGAAGGGCCGCAACCGCTTGCTCTGGCTGGGCGGAGCGATAGGCACTTTCGCGATCGTCGCCCTGCTGGGGTTCTCCACAGATCGGGCGCTGGCCACCAACGTCGGCGCGGCCTCGAACATGAGCGCTATTCAGGCCGGCGTGACCGGCGACGGCATCATCAACTTTAACGTAAACGGCACACTAACTATGGACGCTAATGGCACAGGCGTCGCGACGATCAGCGTCGCCGCAGCTGGAGCCGCCGTCATTCAGTTCAACGCCACGACAAACACGATCCAGTTCCTCGCCGGCGCGGGCGCGATCACGATTGGAGCCGGTGGGAATTTCAACTGGAAATGGGATTGACCCGTTCCTGGCACAAGGCGAGGAATCGACTTGTGGCTCGGTAGCGCGTACAAGGGTCACCTTGGACATCACGCCATCTCCTCTTGAGCATGCGATGAGCCAAGAAACAAATCTCTTCGCAATCGTTAGGGAATCATCGTGCTCAGGCCCGTCTTCGCTGCCGGCGTAGTCTGGCGAGCTAGGCCGGGAAAAAGCGAGAAGTGGCCAAGGCCACCATCGTCCGTCATTCGAGCTGAATCTCAATCTCTGGCCAAAACGGTACAA
>JADFOM010000148.1 GCA_022562835.1 Acidobacteriota bacterium
AACAGCGACAAGGCGCGCGCGTAAGGGGTTACGTCGAACACCTCATCCGGGCACACTCCGGCGTAGGGGCAGCCGGTGACGTTGCGGACCGAGTTGCCGCAGGCCTCGCGCGTCGTCATGCCGACCTCGTCGAGGGATTCGAGCATCGCCGGCGCGTCGTCGAGGTCGACATAGTAGATCTGGAAATCCTGGCGCGTGGTGACGTGGGCCTCGCCCTTGGCGAAGCGCCGCGTGACCTCGGCCATCTTGCGCGCCCAGGCGACCGGCAGGATGCCGCCGGGCAGCTTGATGCGCACCATCTGGACGCCCGCCTGGCGCTGGCCGTAGACGCCGAAGCGCAGGCGGAAGGCGGTGAAGCGGTCCTCGGCCCAGGCGCCCGAGCGGAACTCGGCGAGGGCATGGCGGAAGGCGTCGACATCGGAGCGGCGCGCCAGCGGCGGCAAATTGGGGCCGAACCCGGGCGGGTCTCAAGCGCTACGTCGGGGAGTGTGGAGCCAATTTTCCTTTAGAACCCATCGTATCTGATTTACACTCGCCCCCGATTAAGCGTTCCGGGAGAACAGCTATGCGGTTTTCAAGTGTGATGTTCCTGGCAGGGCTGATGATCGCTTCCGGACCGGCGCAAACGCAGGAAACGCTGACCGGGTTGGAGGTCTCGCTCGGCGATGTGTCACTGAACAAGGTGCCCTTTCTTGTCGCGGCGGACGAAGGCATCTACGCCAAGCACGGTCTCGCGGTCCATCAATACATCACACCTTACGCCGCCGATAAGGCATACCATCAGGGCTTGGACGTTCCACCCGAATACGTAAAGGACGATTCGGTGGATGACGCACACATCGCGGTTGGGGGCGGAACGCCGATGATCGTGCGCATGACACGGGACGTGCGTGCCACGGACCGCGTGATCATAGCGACGTTCGAAAATAGGGTGCGCAACCACATTGTTTCCTCATGGGAAATCGACTCACCCGAAGACCTCAAGGGCAAGCGGCTGGGATATTCCAACGACGGTGCGGTCACGCACCTTGCCGCCATCAGTTTTGCCAGATTGATGGGTTGGGACCCGCATCGCGACATCTCGCTCTTCGGCCACGGCAATACGCCCAGCGCAATAACGGGCGGTAAGATCGATGCCTTCGTGGGCAGTGTTCTGGTCCGGTCTCTCGCGGCGCAGGCAAACCTCAAAGATCTCGTGGATCTCAGTCAGTACGAGATTGCGGTGGCGGGCTCCGGCCTCAACGCCGAGCGCGGCTGGCTGCTCGCCCTCGTGGCCGATCAGGCGCAAAGAACAGGTGACACCGAGAGCGCAGGGACCCTCTCGACGGCAGCGCTCGAACTACTCGACCGTGCGGTTGAACTCGATCCGGCTCTCGCAGATCCGTACGCGTACCGGGCGGTCGTCTACGCCGAACTCGTCGGTGATGCCGATCGCGCGGAAGAGGATGTTGAGGCGTACAAGGCCACGGGACAGACTCGCGATGATCTAGACGCAATCTTGGCTCAAAGCGGCCTGTAGCGAAGCCGGGAGTCAGTCGGGGTTGAGTAGCGCGTAAGCGGTCGCAAAGAATGCATGAGCCTCAGCAGCGGGGTGGTCGCTGCTCCCGAATATCTCGAAACCCAATGTTGCACCGCTGAAGGATGACGCGTTCCAGAACGACTCGTCGGGATCTACATCCGCCCACGGACCAACATAGAGATAGGGCTGAGGATGGGCATCGTCGCCGGGCGATGCACCATAGGTTGCCCGCCCGCCGCCGTCCGCGTCGCCGATCTCGACCGCCGGATCGAAATGGCCGGGCCAGAGTTGAGTGCGACCGACATCGGCCGCGCCTTCGATTGTGCGCAGCTCCTCGAGCACCGACCAGGCGAACCCAAACCAGCTGTCCAGAAATGCCATCGTGTGCTCATCGACATTGAGGTGCCGGTCGAGATCTCCGAGTGGCGGAGAGTCTTCCTCGGCCGCGTCGGTGCCGGGAGCGACACCCACCAGTTCGGCTGCAGCTGCGAGGGTCGTGATCGGCGCGAAACTGATCTCGTCTTTCGTTTGTACCACGACGTTGGTGCCTTCGATCCGGATCTGCGAATCTGCACCGAAGAAGGGTGTGCCGAAACCTCCCTTGGTCCATCTAAGCCCGAACTTGCCGATCTTGAGACGCCTGGCCTCGGCCACCACGCTGTAGGCCAACCGGTGGGCTTCGCTGCGACCTTCGACATAGTTCTTGGGAAGAGCGGGAAACGTTCCGTCATCGATCAACCAGTGTTCACGACAAAACGGAGCTATTTCTGGTTTTTGAGCGACCATCATCGACCATGACGTCGCTGCCGCCGACGTCGGTCCGACAGGGCCAGCAGTGCCGTTGACCGCGGCTGGATCGTCTGCGAAGAACGGCGCCTCATCGATGGCCGGAGGTGATGGCTCCAGCACCCGGACATCGTCGGCGTTCAAACCTGCAATTTCAGCGGCTTCTTGTCGAGGGTTGCGGTGTTGTGGCATCTCCGTTCCCAACCGGGCCACGACCGGTTCTGTTCCCTCGGTGCCGCTCAGGCTTCTAGCGCGGTCGCGAACGCGACGCTGCCCTCGTGGTGGTCGACGTAACGGCCTGCGACGATGTCGTTTCCGGATGTTTCGAGTATCCAGACGCTGCCCTTCTGGCACCCGCGTTGCCCTTGTACCAACATCCCGTCACGCACGAGAACGGACAGAATGGCTGGTATCACGTCGCCGTGGCTGCACACCACCGCCTCAGAACCGATGAGCGAGCGAATCCACGACAGTGTCGATGAAATGCTGGCACCTTCGGTGATCTCGTTGCTTTCGGTGATCCTCAGCACTCTCTCCGCGGCTAGGGGAGCCACTGTCTGTATACATCGCAGCGCCCGCGAGCTGTAGATCGCATCAACCTTGACGCTCGAGAAAGCTTGCGCAATCGCTGTCGCCATCGCTTGGCCATTGGCATCGAGCGGACGCAGCAAGTCGTCCGGTCCCTCTCGACGAGCACCGGCGTTCGCGTGACGCACGAGGTAGATCGACATGACCAAACTCTAGATCATGGCGATTTGCGCGCTGGCTTCGGGAGCGCCGCAATACCGCCTCAATTTCGTAGGGCACGGAGCGATTCGAGCGACGACCCGAAAGCCGACCCAAATCGCTCTACGTCGTCGAGACCGGAGGACCAACCGACCGATAGCCGTAAGGAGCGGTGCGCGTCGACACCCATCGCTTCGAGCACGGGAGACGGCTCGAGCGATTCTGATGAACACGAGTTGCCGGAGTGCGTTGCGATGCCGGCCCGGTCGAGGGTTAGTACGACGGCCTGTGGCTCGATCCCATCGACGGCAAGACAGATCAACTGCGGGGCACGGTGAACGTCGTCGCCCAAGAGGGATACATCGGGTTGACAGAGGGCCGCTTCGCTCAACGCGTCGGTGAGTTGCCGCTCGCGCTCGGGCTCGCTGCGAAGTTCCTCAGCGGCTTCAGCTAGTGCCGCGGCCATCGCTGCGGCCCCGGCCACGTTTTCGAGGCCAGCTCGACGAGCGCGTTCCTGATCGCCGCCGACGAGCAGCGGATCGATTCGCAGACCGCGGCGAATGAGCAACGCCCCGACGCCCGGAGGGCCGCCGAAAGCGGTCGCTTCTATCGTCATGAAATCAACGTCGAGGTCGCGAAACGACAACGGTTCGTGGCCAGCGCCGAGGCTGGCGTCGAGGTGAACGAGCGCTCCGCGTTCGCGTGCGAGGCCGACGGTTTCGTCGACCAACTGGCGCGTGCCCACCTCGTGGTTGGCCCATTGCAGATGTACCAGGGCGACGCCCTCGACTCCGGTCAGCTCGGCGGGATCGATCCGGCCCATATGGTCAGCGCCGATCAACACGCCACCGACTCGCGCGACCCCTTCTCTGATGCTGGAGTGTTCGACGACGCTCGCGACCTGGGGGAGACCCGCCCCCGCGATCACCGTTGCGACCGACTCTGCTCGCCCGCTGGTGAAGACGACTTCGCGGGACCGTGCGCCGAGTATCTCTGCGATCTGAGAGCGGGCAATCTCAAGCCGCTCTCTCGCGTCGAGTGCCTCGTGATAGGTGCGCGAGGGATCACCGCCCCCAGCTTTGAGGGCCTCGACGAGTGCAGCTAACGCAGCGGGGCGAATCGGGCCCGACGCGACCTGATCGAGATTGACACGCCGTCTCACTCGGTGACGGTCGTAACGCAGTGGGCATCGCCCATCGGTAGCGACTCCGACAGTTCTGCGGAGGCTTCACTGCCGAGTCCTTTGAGCATGCCGGTGACGAACCCGCGATCAACGGCACAGATCACGGGATGTTCGATGGGTGTGGGCCCGAACGGGCAGTGGTCCGAAACGATGCGAAGCTCGCCCTTGTCGTGTTCGGCGTGGGCCGCGAATCCATGGGCGGTCAGAGCCTCGGCGACCGTGTGCAGCGCCGCACCGAACGATTGATGGGTGGCGTCACCACCTAGCGAGTCCGATAGCCGCTGGCCGAGGTCCGCGCCTACCGACTCTGCAAGGGCCTCCGCGCGGGTCGTGCCGAGTTCCTGGAGCGCTCGGCCGAGAAGTGCGAGGAGAATATCGTCGTGGCGCAGAGGAAGCTCGAAAGCTGCATCACCGGTTGGGCGGTAGTACTTAGAAGGGCGCCCAGCGCCAGCGCCTCGCTCGACGGTTACGGCCAGGTACCCGCCCGCGGCAAGTTTGTCGAGGTGGTGGCGGGCGACATTCGCGTGGAGATCGAAGTGCTTCGCGGTATCGCCAGCCGTGACGCCTTCGCGTTCGTCGGCAAACAGGAAGATGTCTCGCCGGGTCGGATCACCGAACGCGGCGCTGACCGCGGTCACCGCGGTGACAAAGTCGTTGGTCGTGAGGGGTGCCTGGGACACGACGGTAGTCTACCGATATCATGGCCGTGACTTCAGATGACGTTGTAGACGCGCTGCGCCCAGTCGAGGATCCCGAGTTGCATCGCAGCATCGTCGATCTCGAAATGGTCCGTTCGATCGATATAGATGGACCGTCGGTAACGGTGTTGATCGCGCTAACCATCCCAGGTTGTCCGCTCAAGGCGGAGATCGATTCACGGGTGCGCGGCGCGGTGATGGAACTTGACGGTGTCGATGCCGTGACTGTGGAATTCACCTCGATGACCGATGAAGAGCGGGCGGTGTTGCTGGAGTCAGTGCACGGTAACCCTGCCGCATCCGCTGGTTCCCAGCCGGCTCACGGCCACGCCGAAGGGCGAGCAATTCGCTTCGCAGATCCAGACTGTCCCACCCGGGTGTTGTTGATAGCGAGCGGAAAGGGTGGTGTCGGCAAGTCATCGGTCACCGCCAATCTCTCGATCGCACTTGCTGCACGCGGCAAATCCGTGGCGGTGATCGACGCCGATGTGTGGGGCTTTTCGATGCCGCGCATGCTCGGGATCGATCGGGCGCCGACCGTCATCGACGACATGTTGATTCCGCCCGAGATCCATGGTGTGCGGGCAATCTCGATGGGCTTTTTTGCCAAAGAGGACCAGCCCGTCATCTGGCGTGGACCGATGCTGCACAAAGCACTCGAGCAGTTCCTGACCGACGTCTATTGGGACGACCCGGACTATCTGGTGATCGACCTTCCACCTGGCACGGGTGATATCTCGTTGTCGATAGCTCAATTCCTGCCCCGCTCAGAGCTTTACGTTGTCACGACACCTCAACCCGCTGCGCAACGGGTGGCCCAGCGTTCGGCCTTCATGGCCGAACAGGTCAACATCGACGTACGTGGCGTCATCGAGAACATGTCCTGGTTCATCGCCGATGACGGCAAGCGATATCCGCTGTTCGGATCCGGCGGAGGCGCAGAGCTCGCCGATCGTCTCGACGTGCCGCTGCTCGGGCAGATCCCGCTCGAGGTTGCGCTGCGCGAAGGCTCCGACAGCGGTAAACCGATTGTCGTGACAGAGCCCGACAGTGCTGCGTCACTGCAGTTCTTCTCGATCGCCGAACGCATCGATGTGGAACTGGCACCAACTCGCCGCTATCACCCCGAACTCACGATCCGCTGACGAACCCATTCGGCTAGTCGGATCGATCGGCGATGATCACTTCGACGTTCGGCGTCTTGACCGTTCGTGTCGCCGCCTTGTGCGGGTCGCTGCGCTGCTCGATGGAGTCGACATCACCCAACAACACGCCGGCGGGTTTGACCCTGTGTGTGGCAATCGCGTCGAGTTCCTCCGACACGCGGTCGGCGCCAATGACTGCAGGACACGAGAGCAGCACGGCGCTAAACCGTGCAATGTTGTCCGAGATCCCACGCACGGCTTGAAGGCGAACCGAGGAGTCCGCCGCCGCGAGCCGTCGTTCGAGCAGGTCGATCAAACGAGGCGTACCGGTTCGTCCATTCCGACGACGCCCACGACCGTCGTGTAGCCGTCGTCTGGGCGGCCGATACGCGACAGGACGGCGGTCGCGTTACTCAACGTGGCGCCAGCT
>JADFOM010000149.1 GCA_022562835.1 Acidobacteriota bacterium
GTCGACGAGGACTCGCTGGTCCTCACGTAGGGGTGGGAACAGTCCGGGAATCGACAGGCTCGCTCTTACACCGCGCCACAGGGGCCCTTTGGACAATGTGATGAGTTCGCCGGAGTTGAGGTCGCACGCGCAACAACAAAAGCTGCGCCAAACCTGGTCGAAGGATCGCCCTTCGCCGAGATCTGTGAGCTCCCTGGTCATACCACCGCCCTTGAACAGAGCAACGATGGGCAATGTTGCGTCGTACAGTTTGCGCTCGCCGATGAGGCGTTCTGTTACCAGTTGCGTCATGCGCTCGGGCGTGTACTCCAAAGCGACGCCGGCGCCGAGCAAAGCCCCAAAGCTCACGCCGGCAACCGCATCGATCGGTATCTCAAGGTCACAGATTGCTCTCCACGCACCGATGTGTGCGAGCCCCTTGGCCGCGCCGCCGCTGAAGACCAGCCCGCGGCCCCTGCCCGTGATCAATCGGGCTGCGCGATCTGCGGTTGTGAGATCCGCTGCGCGGACGTTGTGAGCGCGGTGTGGCGCGGTCATGTCTATCCACGATGCCGGATCGCTCGGGATAGAAGCTGTAGCGGCATGCTCGACGATCAGCTCGGTGATGCAGTGCTGTGTGGAGAGCCGAGCTCGGATCCACCGAGCGTCGCTGCGGCGGTGTTCCATTGCGGCGCTTTGGGCCACCAGGACCACGCTGTCCGCCTGACGGATGCATTGATCGGTCCATTGTGTGGCGTCGCTGTCCTCGTCGGTCATCGAAATAGGACCCACATCGAAGACGGTGAGGTCGCAGTTCCGTTCGATCGACTCGAGCTTTTCGGTGCGGGTGGTCTCGTCGAGGTCCTCCACGTCCGCCGCCCGTAGCACCGTCGAGCGCTCAACCACCCGCTCTAGCGCTGACACCGTCGAATCGGTGGAGGTGTCGGCGCCGATGCCGATGACTGCAACCGTGGCGGGGATCCGTTGTTGGAGCTCGCCGTCGCTGTTGACCAGTCGTGCAATGGCGTGGCGACTCAACGCTCGGGCGACGTCGCCCTGTTCACGGAAGAGCAGATCGATATCGCGTTGTTCGAGCTTCAGCAGTTCGCTGTCACGGATAGCGGTGACCGTGCGCGTACGTTCGAGCGAACCGAGCGCGGCGACTTCGCCGAACACATCACCTGCGGAGAGCACTGCGATGCGTTCGTCATCGCCATCGAGTACGGCCAGCCGTCCGCGGACGACAAGGTAGAGACCATCGGGCGGATCACCGGCGCGGACGGCGAGGTCGCCGCCTTTGAGGAACTGTGGGTGAAGTAGCGTGGCAAGTCGCTCCAACACGTCGTGATCGAAGTTCTCGAACGCACCTACCGATCGCACGAAGTCGCCGATGGCCTCCCTGTCCATGTCCACTCGTTCTTCCCCCAATTGCGCATCGACGGGCCCAATACTTGCCTGTTGGTCCTAACTTTGTCGATGCGAACGCCCTTAGGTCATTGTCGGCCTGACTTCTCGTCGAGGATCTGCTCGCTGAGATCCCACAATCGCTTGGCGTCATCGTCGGTTGCGACGTCGACCGGGTCGATTCTTGTGTCGTGGAAGAATGCACCTTGCTCGTCGGGAGTTGGTTGACGATCGCATAGGTCGAGCAGCGACACCACCGCATCCTGGGTCTTCGTGACGAACGGATGTGTGAGTTTCATGGCGAGTGGGGCGAGCCGGTTGGAGCCGTAGGCAAACCGCGTAGCGGTCAATCCCTTCGGTGACCAGGCGACGACCGAAATGTTGCTCTCGGCGACACGTCGTGCCAACTCCTTGGTGAACAAGATATTGGCGAGTTTGGACATGCCGTATTGACGATGTGGCCGGTAGCGGCGGGTCGCCTGCCAGTCCTCGAAGTCGAATCGACCCTTGGCGAACGAATAGGCGTCGGAAGCTACGTTGATGATCTTGCTCGGTGCAGCGGCGATGACCAGATCGAGTAGGCGGCGTGTGAGCTGGACGTAGGCGAAATGATTCAACGCCATCGTCATCTCGATCCCGTCGTTGCTCTCCGCGCGTCGTAACCCAAATATGGCTCCCGCATTGTTCACGAGGAGGTTGATCGGACGTTCGAGAGAGGCAATTTCGTCACCAACTCTTGCCACATCGCCGATTGAACTGAGATCACCGCTGACAACGTATGTCTTGACCGATGAGATTCGGTTGATCTCGGCTGTGACGTCGGCGCCTCGTTCGGGGCTGCGCCCCACAAGACACACGTCGTAGCCTTCGGTCGCAAGGTGGAGCGCGGTCGCTCGCCCGAACCCGCTGGTTGCGCCGGTTATGACCGCGAACCGCGGCTCTGATGCCATGTGTCGACGCTAGTGCCTCAGAACGCCGCGGCTATACAGCGTTGCTCGTCGGCCTACTAGCGCGGCTCGATGCGTCGCCGATTCTGCGCGATTGCCCGTGCAGCGTCGCGGTCGGCATCGCGTCGGGCGATGTCGGCGCGCTTGTCGTGCTGCTTCTTGCTGCGCCCCAACGCGAACTCGAGCTTGGCCCGGCCCTCCTTAAAATAGAGGCGCGTGGGAACGAGCGTGAGCCGCTCCTGGTCGACGCGTGGCTTGAGTCGATCGAGTTGGCCACGGTGCATCAGGAGTTTTCTTGGACGATCGGCGATGTGGCCGAACGCTGCATCGGTCGATTTCGAATAGGGCGATATGTGAAGTGACACGACGAATAGCTCGTCATCGTCGAACCGGCAGTAGGCATCTTTGAGCTGCACCTTGGACTCCCTCAGCGACTTAACCTCGCTGCCTTGCAACACGATGCCGGCTTCGAAGGTGTCGAGTAGCTCGAAGCTCCGGCGTGCATCGCGGTTGGTCGCCACGACCGTCAGACCGTCATCGGTATTGCGTTTCTTGGTGGCCATCGTCCCCAAACGATAACGCCGGTTGGTGGTGGTGGCGGTCCGTGGCAGGCTTTGGCGGTGAACAACCACGACCCCGTCCACCTTTCACAGGTGATTGCCGATGAGATGATCGCGTACGCGATTGCCGGATTGCCGAATGAGGCGTGTGGACTGTTTTCGGGGCCCTTTGGTGAGTCGCGGATCGAACGATTTCATCCCATGACCAACATCGCAGCGTCACAGAAGATCTATGAGCTCGATGGCATCGAGATGATGGCGCTAGAGCGCGAATGTGACGACGCAGGATCTGCGCTTCTGGGGGTGATACACAGTCACACGCTGTCGACTGGGTACCCGTCGCCGACCGACGTCGTCGACGCGGCCCGATTCGATCCGTTTGGAGCCTGGATCTTCATCATCGTGTCGCTCAAACATGTCAGCCCGACGATGAGGGCCTATCGCATCGCCGACGACGAGGTGTGTGAGCGTCAGATCATCGTGTCGACGGGCGCATTGGATCGGTAGTGGGAAATCCACAGGTAGAATGTTGACCAACTCGGTCGACAATCTGTTCACCGTTTCGATGAAATGCCGAAGGGTCACGCCGTGACGGTGCACAAGTCAATCATCGATCTGATCGGCAACACCCCGATCATCGACATCTCCGAGCTCAGTCCGAATCCGCGCGTGTCGATGTATGTCAAGCTCGAAGGTCAAAATCCTGGTGGATCGGTCAAGGACCGCATCGCCAAAGCGATGATTCTCGAAGCAGAGATCGACGGCACCCTGGTCCCTGGACAGCGCATTCTGGAGCCGTCATCTGGCAACACAGGAATTGCTCTGGCCATGATCGCTCGCACGAGGGGTTATCCGATCACCATCGTCCTGCCCGAGAATGTGAGTATCGAGCGCCGTCAGATTCTTGAACTCTTTGGCGCTGAAATAGTCTCATCACCGGGTGAGGAGGGTTCCAATGGCGCTGTCAAACGAGCGCAACGCCTTGCTGACGAACACCACGACTGGGCGTTTCTGTATCAGTACGCCAACGAGGCCAACCCGCGGGCGCACTATGAGACCACCGGTCCCGAGATCCTTACCGATGTGCCCGAGATAACACATTTTGTGGCGGGCCTCGGCACGAGCGGCACCTTGATGGGGGTCGGTCGCTATCTCAAGGATCAAAGTCCGTCGATACAGGTGCTAGCGGTCGAGCCCCCGTCGGGCGAGAGTGTCCAAGGCCTGCGCAGCCTCGACGACGGTTTTGTGCCGCCGATCTTCGAAAAGTGGGACGGCTACAATCTGCTCGATGGCAAACGGATTGTGCGACCGCGAGAGTCACTCGAGTGGGTGCGGAGGCTCAGCAGCGAGTGCGGCATCTTCGCCGGGATATCCACCGGCGCCTCAGCCGCGGGAGCTGCACGTGTAGCAGAACGGATCGACGAGGGCGTGGTGGTGTTCATCTCGGCTGACGGAGGATGGAAGTATCTCTCGACCGGAGCGTGGACCGATCCGCTCGACGAGGTCGCGGTTCGTGCGGACTGTCTTATCTACTTCTGAGTTCGTCAGAGCCTCCTCGAGGCTGACAGTAATAGTGCGCTCAGAGCGCATTTCTGTCCGAGTCTCGCTTGAATCGGGAGGTGGGCGGACGACTGATTGCGGTTGAGGCAGTGGGTGATGACTGGTTTGTCGATCAGGTGACCGCGATCTGGGCCGGTGGTGATGCCGTGTTCCCACTTGATCCCCGGTTGCCCGAACCTGCACGCAACGCGCAGCTTAGCCAGGTTGCCCCCGACGTATTGCGCCCCCGAGACGGAGCCGAACTTAGGCTTGGTGACTCGGTCGACACGGGGGACGGCGACGCTCTGGTCATAGCGACGAGCGGATCGAGCGGTGATCCCAAAGGTGTTGTTCATACCCATGAGTCGTTGATGGCCTCGGCTGAGATCACCTCAAACGCTCTCCATGTCGACGCCTCACGCGATCGCTGGTTGGCGTGCCTGCCGTTTGCACACATCGGGGGATTTTCGGTGCTCAGCCGCGCCGTCCTGACAGGTACACCGCTGTTGGTTGCCCCGCGGCCAACTGCGAAGGCGGTCATGCACGCTGTGGCGGCTGGTGCGACCCGCACATCGTTGGTCCCCGCCGCACTTGCGGGCGTTGACATCGATCCGTTCGAAACCGTGCTGTTGGGGGGTAGTCGCATTCCCGACAATCGACCACCCAACACCATTGCTACCTACGGCTCGACCGAAACCGGTTCAGGTGTCGTCTACGACGGTCGGGCACTCGCCGGGGTGGAGATCGAGATTGTCGAGGACCTGATCAAAGTGAAGAGCCCCACACTCGCCCGCTGTTATCGCGACGGAACCGCTATTGCCGACGACGACGGCTGGTTCGACTCAGGAGATGCTGGACGCATTGACTCAAACGGGCTGCTCGTGGTGTACGGCCGTGTCGGCGATGTCATCGTGTCGGGCGGTGAGAAGGTGTGGCCCGCTGCGGTTGAAGCTGTGCTTGGGCGACACTCCGACATAGAGGACGTCGCCGTGCTGGGTAGACCAGACGAACGTTGGGGTGAGGGGGTCGAGGCCGTGGTCGTTGCGAAGCCAGGGCGGTCGGCGCCAACACTTGCGGCGCTGCGAAGCCTGGCCAAGGACTCGCTGCCGTCATACGCCGCGCCGCAGTTCGTGGTAGCCGTAGACAAGTTGCCTCGGCTACCCGGTGGGAAAGTCGACCGCAAACGCATTCACTAGCCCTCGCGCAGAAAGACGCGATCGCGGTGTAATCGCGGTGTCAGACACCTGGCCCGAAGGCTCAGACGTCCAACTTCGCCCAGAAGGACGTTATGGCGTCGGTGACCGCAGCAGGTCGTTCGATATGTGCCGCGTGACCAGCATCGGGAATGACCACCGACTCAAAAAGCTGGTTCGTGGCACACACCTGTGCCGCGATCTCGCTGAACTTAGCGTCGAGTTCTCCGGTGATCCAACACATCGCGACTTGGCTCTGAGCGAGAGCGTCATGCAGCGCTGGCATCGAACCCGTACCCGATCCACGCAGGCTCATCGCCAGACCGCCGGGGTCATTGCTGAGTCTCTGAATGTGGATTGAGCGGCGAACTTCCGCGGTCAGCGAGGCCTGAGACGCGAACAGCGGTAGGCCTTCCCAATGCTCGACGAACGCTTCTACCCCGTGGGTCTCGATCCGCTTGGCCAGTTCCGCGTCGGCGTCGACACGGGCTTTGCGCTCCACGGAGTCCGCAATGCCTGGCGTCGCCCCTATCAGACACACCGATCGCACTTGGTCTGGATAAGAAACGGCCAGTTGCAGCGCGAGGCGGCCACCCATCGAGTAGCCGACGATGTCGAACGGGCCCGACGAAAGCTCGGTGACGAGCGAGAGGATCTGCTCGGCTGATTCGGCGAAGCGATACGGCGCCGGATCGTCAGGTACCGCGGAGCCGCCATGGCCGATGAGGTCGGGAACGATCACTCTGCGCCCACCAGCCAAACGCTCGGCCAGAGCGAACATCGACGACATGTCGCCCGTAAAACCATGTGTTAGCACGACCGTCGGACTGTCGCCGCGGTCGT
>JADFOM010000150.1 GCA_022562835.1 Acidobacteriota bacterium
TGAAGTTAGATTCGTGTTCCATGCCGATCAGGGAGTAGCCCCTGTCGGAGTTCGTGTACCCGCCCGTCATCGCCCCGGCCTCGTCGATCGACGCCGTGAATGTCAGCCCTTGGTCGGAGTTCAAAAGGGACTCGACCTGACCGCTGTCGAACACGTTGGACCTGCCGACCTGTGCGGCAGTGATCTGACCGCCGGTGGCCGTGCCCTCGAAGTCATGGCAGGACCATTTGCCGTAGTGGGTGTTGTGGTTGATCGCGAAGTTGAAGAATCGGCATGCGCGCACGGCGACATCATCGGGCCCGCTGGCCGTCACCTGCACCCAGCCCGCACTCGTGCGGCCGGGGGGTTCTTCGAAGAAGACGTTGTACACGTGGCCGGTGTAGACGCCGAGGACCTCGATCTCGCTGCCGAGCACTTCGACCGTAGCCGTCGCCGACAGTGTCGGATCAGCGGTACTGGTCGCCGTCACGGTGTAGCTGCCAGCCGTCGACGGCGCGGTGTGCAGACCGTTGCCGTCGACGCTGCCGCCGGTCGTGGACCAGGAGACCGTGTCGGGAGACACCCCGGTCACCACGGCGCTGAAGCCGGTCTGCCCGCCGGAGTCCACGATCGTGGCCGCTGGGGTGATCGAGACTCTCGCGAACCGGTAGTCGATGGTGACCGTCTCGGTCAGTGTCACGCCGCCGGGCGTCTCGAAGCTGATCGTGACCGTGCTCGTGCCGATGCCTCCCGCCGGAGGTGTGAAGCGCGCAGAGGCCGACCCCTCGAACGCGGTCTGCTCTTCGGCGGTGTCCAAGCTTCCGCCGCCGTCCAACGAGAAGCGGACTGTCTTTCCGGGCAGGGCGAACTCTTCACCTTGAAGCAGGACGGCTTCGAGGACGACGTCTTCGCCGCCGTCGCTGTTCACCTGGGAACGCCCATCGAGGTTCGTTTCTGATGCGAGGTAGCCGGCGGCGCTGAGTTGGTAAGCCCCGGCTAGGGACATGGACGCGTCGTCACACACGAAGATGAGTACCGAGATGCACGCGGTGGCGCTGATCTGCGTGGAGCGGCTGGCCGTGAGGCTCACGTCCGCGGTGAACAGACCTGTCGCATCGGTCGGCCCGCGGTCGGGCGACAGGATCCCGGATGAGTTCTGGATGAAGCTGATCTGCATCGGAGGGTCATAGACCGGCACCCCGTCGCTGTACGAGTAGCTGGCGGTCAACTTGAGCGCGCCGGTCGTGTCTGCCGGCAGTGGGTCTGGATCGACCGTCAGCTCGGTGATCGCCGCCTGAACGCAGAGCTCGTCGAGAACCCTTACCTGGTCGAGCGTACCGTCGTCGAGCCCCAGCGTCCCCGCGTAATACTGCCAGGTGAGCACCACCCCGGCTGCGTTGAGATCGCGGTCGGCTTCACACGTGGCGTTGGCCCGATCGATCGCGGCACTGAACCCGTTGACCAGGAGTTGCTCCACCCGGGTGATGCTCCGGTCGAAGTCAGTGACGCCGGACACACCGACCCATCCGAACCAGGCCACGAAGGTGTCCACCGCGAACCCCAGGTTGCTGTCGGACTGGGCCGCAGCCAGAGCAACCGGCAATACCGCCGATCGGTACCATCTCCCGAGGGCAGCCGTGGCGGTCAGCAACACCTGCTCAGGAGTTCCGGTCGCGGCGGCGATGGATTGCAACGCCCGGTACTCCGACGAGGTCGGCGCCCGCTGGGACACAATCTGCTCGACGTCTTCGGGTGTAGCCGCGGCTAAACCGAGGCCGCTGAAATGCGCGACCGGGAAAGTGATGACATTTCCGTCGATGTCGGAGGGATAGAGGTGGAAGTCGTCGCCGTTCCCGGCGAATCCGAAGCCGATGGCCTGCGTTGACGACGTCGGAGCGTCGAGGGTCACCTGCAACGTCGCGAACTTGTTGAAGGTGAGGCCATCGGGCGCGAACCGCACACCGGCCAGCAGACGGTCGTCCGATGTCGAGTGATCGTGATCGTGACCGTGACCGTGACCGTGATCGCGAGGGTGACCGTCGAACGGGAGGTTCGCGATGGAGGCAATCGGCACCAGTTCGATCTCGGTGGCCTCATCGAGGGCTCCGGGAGGCACGACCAGCTCGTAGTGCACGCCGCTCAGCGTGGTCGCCGAGACTCGGCCTCCCGCTTCGTCGATCGTCGCAGACGTTCCGTCGAACTCGACCAGTTCGAGCGGAGTCGACTCGCCACGATCGCTGCTCGAGTTGCCGTCAGCGTAGGCGGTGCCTGATCCTGCCGGCACCACAATCGATGTCAGGACTGCGAACGTCACGATGACTACGAGGGTCCAGAGAGGACGCCGCGTTGTTGCCTCCTGCCGGCCCAAACAAGACCTCTCGCACTGTCCACGCCGCTCGTCATGGCTCATGGCCGGTACTCTCCTGATCGCCGGGACCTACCGAGGCCATGGTAGAAACACCCCTCGACGCCGTCATCAGTAGTTCTACGGACGCGGACCTGTTGTGGTTCAGGACATCAGAACCTTGGGGGTGTCAGGGTTGGTGATGTCGTGAACGAGGGTTTTGGTCAACTCGGTTAGGGCTTCGCCGAAGGCGAAACCGACGCGGAGGGAGGGGGATTCGAACCCCCGGGACCCCGAAAGGCCCGCCAGTTTTCAAGACTGGTGCAATCGTCCGCTCTGCCATCCCTCCACGGCCGAGACTAGCGGCAGGATTTGTTGCGGCATCAGTCGACATTGCTCAAGTGTTCCTCCAGCCAAGCCGTTGCTTTCCGCCATGAGTCGCTTTGAGAGCGGCGCGCCGTCTTGGCAGCTTCTCCAGCTGCGGGGTAGCTGCCCAGTAGCTTCAACGACTCGTGTTTCGCGTGGAGATTTGTGAGCGCATCGGCCACTACGGGTTCGGAGATGTGACCCTCGAGATCTATGAGAAAGCAGTAATCCCCTAGGCTCCTACGGGTCGGCCGCGATTCGAGCTTGGTGAGATTGATGCTCCGAGCAGCGAACTCCTGGAGGATCCCGAGGAGTGAACCCGGTTGATCTTTGCGCTGGAACACCACGATCGATGTCCTATCGTGCCCGGTCGGAGCTGGGACACGGTCGGGGGCGACGACAACGAACCGCGTCATGTTCTCGGGATGATCTTCGATGTCGGCCGCGATAATTTCGAGTCCGTAGCTCGTTGCCGCGTTAGCTGGTCCAATGGCGGCTCGATGCGAGACAGGCTCGAGGGCCAGCAGTTCGACCGCTTCTGCGGTCGAACTCGCAGAGAGCGTCATGACGTCGGGCAAAGTAGCGCTGAGGTAGTTGCGACATTGACCGATCGCATGAGGGATCGAGATGACCTCGGTTATGTCCTGTAGTCGGGTGCCCGGCCCCGCGATGAGGTTCATCTGTATAGACAGCAGGACCTCTCTTTGGATAAGGAGCTCACTGTCGAATACCAGCGTGTCCTGGGAGGCATTGACCGAACCTTCGATGGAGTTTTCGATCGCTACAAAGCCAAGGTCGATCTCACCAGCGCTTACAGCGTGGATCACGGCTGGCATGGTTGGGAACTGCACTCGTTCGAGTGCAGATATGTCGGCTTCGTTGTCGAGTGCCTGTTCGGTAAAAGTTCCCGAGGGACCCAGGTACCCAATCGTGGTTGCAGCTACGTTCACCATTGAGGAGGATAGGGCACAACGGCTCCTCATGAGGTCAGCCCGAGAGTGTCGGCATGGTCTGCCCAGCGACATAGCTCCTAAGCTTGAGAGATGGAACGCTTCTATTTCCGACAGCTTCTCTCCGGTCGTGACATCGCTGTTGGTGACCCACTTGCTAGCCAGATGGTCAACTTCGTCTACTTGATAGGCGACCGTGAGACCTCCGAAGCAGTCGTTGTCGACCCGGCCTATGACGTCGACGCGATCCTCGAGACACTGGCCGGAGACGACATGGTGCTCACCGGTGTGCTGGCTACGCACTACCACCCTGACCACGTTGGCGGCGACATGATGGGTCACGCAATATCGGGCGTGGCCGACCTCAAGCAACGAGTAGACGTGCCCGTCCATGTCCAGACCGAGGAGTCAGAATTTGTCGCCAAGGTAACTGGACTCGAATCATCCGACCTGACGACTCATTCGAGCGGTGATGTCGTTTCGGTGGGCGAGATTGACATAACGCTCATCCACACCCCAGGGCACACCCCCGGTTCTCAGTGCTTCCTCGTAGAAAACAACCTGGTCGCCGGCGACACCCTCTTCCTAGAGGGCTGTGGACGCACCGACCTGCCGGGCGGTGATCCGTCGGCGTTGTACGCGAGCCTGACGCAGCGATTGTCCAAGGTTCCAGACAGTGCGATTCTGTATCCTGGCCATCAGTACTCTGCGGCGCCCTCAGCCTCCATGGAACACACCAGGGCGAACAACTTCGTCTTCAAGCCAGGCAACGAAGCCCAGTGGCTTGCAATGTTCGGCCAGTAGAAGAGGGGCTCACAGCGCTGCGCTCCTGCATCGAAGCCCTGTTGAGCGAGTACGGGTCTAGACGGAGGTTTCCTGCCACATCTTGAAGCAGGAGTCACAGCTCATGTGACGGATGCCGCGGCCACCGTCAACGATATCGGCGCGTGCTGGCTCTCCGCAGTGAGGACAAATATCCGACACGGGAATGACTTCGTCCGGCTCGATCTTAGGTGCCTTGTTGGTCTTTCTGTGCAGCCTCCACCTGCGCCACCAGGAGAGTCGCGAATCTGACGAGTCGAGTTGACGAAGATCCTCACCGTGGGCCTCATCGACGGCGGTGAAGAATCGGTGGTCCTCTTCTTCATCGGTGTCCGCAATCTCGGTAGATGTTGACGCCTGCGTGGCCTCGTCGCTCGCCGTGTCCGGCTGCGGCGCTGGAGCCTTGTCTGGGTCGACTTCCTCGAGCGCCAGCATTGAATCGACTGCGGATCGGTATTCGGTCGGCGGTGGCTCAGCGGGCTCTGGCCGAATCGTAGGACTGGAGTCGGGTGCTTGTGTATTGACCTTCTGGGGCTCGCCCACATTTGGAAGTGGGGGAGGTGCGTCGACGAATCCAAAGCTCGGAGCCGGCGCCGTTTGCGGGGCATTTCCCAAATTTGTGGGTGTCGTGGTGGATGGGGCGGGTAGCGGGCCCACCACAGGTTCGAGGTGCGAGTCGTTTGGCTCACCCTTTGACGGTGGGGGTTGCGGAGCGGCAGTCGGACTAGGACTTGTCTGCGCCTTTTCGGGGTACGAGGT
Source organism: Acidobacteriota bacterium (assembly GCA_022562835.1). Lineage (GTDB taxonomy): Bacteria > Actinomycetota > Acidimicrobiia > Acidimicrobiales > SHLQ01 > JADFOM01. The sequence goes on from JADFOM010000150.1 coordinate 5,221, forward strand.
TTGCTCGCGCTGTCCGCTCGACGGTTCGACAGGCGCCGTCGGTTGGTGGAGCGCCTGGGGGACGTCGGGGCTGCGGGGATCAGAGATCGATGGTGTCGCAGTCGGCCAGTTCTCGCCGAGCGCCTCCCTCGGCGTTGGGATCGCGGCGGTAGACGGTTGTTTGTCTGTCGCTCTAGCCGTCGATAGTGCCTGGAGCGTGTTGGTCTGCTGCGCGAGCTTGGCGTTCGCCAAGGCTTGGAGGGTGTTGGTCTGTTGGGCGAGCTTGGCGTCGAGCGCCTGGAGGGTGTTGGTCTGCTGGCCGACCTTGGCGTCGAGCGACTGGAACGCGTGCATCGCGTCGGTGGCGTCGGTGGTGTCGAGGTCGTCGGTGTCCTCTGCGGTGAGGTCGTCGGTCGTGTCGGCTTCGAGGTCTTCGGTGGCGTGGTCGTCGCTGGTGACGTCTTCGAGGTTGTCGGTGGCGTCGTCGTCGGTGAGGTCGTCGGTGGTGGCGTCTTCGGTGAGGTCGTCTTCGACAGGTCCGTCGGATGTTTCCGCGGCTGCCGGTTCATTCTTTTCGTTGTCGTCCGCCTCGGCAGTGACGTCGGCTTTTTCAAGATCGATCTCTTCGATCTCGGGCGCTTCTTCTTCCTCTTCGCCCTCTCCCGCGATTTCTTTTTTAGGCACCTCTTCCTCGGCTTCTTCGACTTCCACCGCCTCAGGTTTTACCTCTTCGGCCTTGGGCGCGCGCTGGCGGCGTGGCTTTAAAAGCACTTCCGGCTCGAAGGTTTCACCGCACTTGGGGCACTCGATAGGTTCTTTATTCAGATCGTAAAAGCGCGCCGCGCAGGCGGGGCAATTGCGCTTGGTCCCAAGCTCCGGATTCGGCACGGCAGTCCCTCTTATGACAACGGGAAGATGATGAAATGCGGTTGGGTCCCTTGCCACGGAAAATTGCTCCTGTCAAAGGCAAAACGGCGCCGGCCTCTGCGTTTCGGGCTTTACCTGAGCTTGCCGGGGATGCGAAAACCCTGGGCCATGACGGCCCAACCTCTTATCTCAGCCAAGAGCGGTCCTTTGAAGGGGCGCCTGTCCATTCCGGGGGACAAGTCCCTCTCTCACCGGGCGCTTATTTTCGGGTCCTTGGCGGTGGGGGAGACCCGCATTGAGGGTCTTTTGGAAAGCCAATACGTGTTTGGCACCGCTGCAGCCCTGCGTGCCCTGGGCGCC
>JADFOM010000003.1 GCA_022562835.1 Acidobacteriota bacterium
TCCCTTTCCTGAGGTATGCGCCTTTGGTCGTGGCCGTGGTGGCGATCGCTGGTGGCTGTGGCGACGGCGTGATCAGCCAGGATCAGATCCTCGCCGACATCCCGGGGGCCATCCTTGCCGATCACCCCGATCTGATCGAAGGCATCGCGTGCGAACCAGAGGTTGGACTCGATCCAGCGACCCCGAGTCAATGCAGCGCCACTCTGGCCGACGAGCCGATCTCATTCACGGTCACCGCAGCCGGCGGAAATGACAGCGTCGTTGTTGTCCTCGAGGAGAGTGTCATCGATACCGCTCCACTCATCGCCGACGCCCGTCGTTCGCTGCGCGCCGACCTCGGGGCTAAACTGACGGTCGACTGCGACGTCGCAGCGGTCATCGTGGCTGTGAAAGGTGCGCAATTCGCGTGTACCGCAACGGATGAAGCGGAGCATTCATTCTCGATTCGGCTGCTGGATGAGATCGGCAACTACCGGATCAACCTCGGCTGACCATGCTTGGATCGGCTACCGCTCGAGTCAGCTGAGCGCCGCGTCGAGTTCGGCGGCGACCCTGGACCGGAACGCCAGGTTGACGCGGTTTTGTTCGAGATGCTGCTCGATCAACTTCTCGCCGTGGCTGATGGGACGTTCGGCCAAGAACGCGTGAACGGCGGCCGATGACGCTGGTGTAGACAAGGCCTGGATCCCTTCGAGCATGCGAGTGATGCTGTTCGACGGGAACCTTTCGAGAATGGTCGACCACTCCTGGGTTATCCGAGCCCAGGCCAGCGAACCGAGATCGCGGTGCGCCAGCATGCTGCGCAGAACAAAGGGTGCGTCCTGTGTTCGCACCGAGTCGGACAATACGTAGTCGAGGACGCGTACAAACTCCGCCTCAGCGGGAAAGCGTGAAAGAACCTCTAAGAAACGTTGTCTATCTTGAGGGTTCGAAGCGCACTCGTAGCGTCCGATGAACTCGTCGAGCACAGCGCCATTTCCCGTTGCTGCTACGAGATGAGTCGCCGCGCTGCGCAGCGATACGGCGGCGTGTGGATCATCGATTAGCGCAGGAGCTTGTTCGCGGAGCGATGAGTCGAAGCCGTATTCACCAACCAGACCGAACAACACCGAATAGGACTCGGTCGCCCCCTCGCCCGAAGTAGCAGCAAAACGGTGGAGAGACCCAAGAGCGACTGAATTGACCCAATCCGCGATCAATCGCCCGCTACTGCCACTGGTCTCGTGATCGAGCGCCGCGACACAAGCGGCGATGCGTCGCCAGATGTAAGGATCGGATTCGACGCTGAACCCACTGATCAGATCGATCACGGCCGAGATGGGCTCGACACCAGACCGAACCATCACCCAAGCATCATCGATCAATCCATACCGCTCGGCGGTGCCATAGCCGGCAAAGCCCGATTCGATGATCGCGCGGTGTTCGTCAGGCGTGCGATGAACGCGATAGAAGCCGTGCGCACCCGAATTCAACTCGGTGGGGTTGGTGATGGGAAGTGTCGTTTCCCTTTCACTCAACAGAGCCCGACCCGACTCTGCGGTCACTCGGTCCCGCCACTCGATCGGCACTACCCACGTCGCGTCATCATCACGAGATCCATCGGCGAGGAACCGACGCTGCACCACACAAATCGAGTCGCCTAGGGGTTTCGAGGACAACACCGGGTACCCATGGTTGAAGATCCAGCCATCCATCAATTCGCGCACTGGTTCCCCGGATACCTCTTCGAGCGCGACCCAGAGATCCTCCGTCTCGGTATTGCCGTAAGCATGGCGGGTCAGATATGACCTAATCCCCTCCCGGAATCTTGACTCTCCGAGATACTGCTCGAGCATTCGTACAACGGATGCGCCCTTCTGATACGTGAGCACGTCAAACATGGCTTCGGCATCGCTCGGTGAGACGACTTCATACTCGACGGAACGCGTCGAGCGAAGGGCATCGATCAGAAGTGCCGCGGAACGCCCGAACGCGAAACTTGTCCAGTAGTCCCAGTCCGGTTCGAACGCGTCGGTGGCTTTAGTCTCCATGAAGGTCGCGAACGCCTCGTTTAACCAGATGCCGTTCCACCAGCCCATGGTGACGAGGTCACCAAACCACATGTGGGCGATTTCATGGTTGATCACCGAGGCGACATTCTGCCGCTCGTTTCGGGTCGCATTTTCGGCATCGACGAGCAGATAAATGTCCCGGAATGTCACACAGCCGAGGTTCTCCATCGCGCCGAACGAAAAATCGGGGATTGCAACAAGATCCAACTTGCTCGCCGGGTAGTCAATGCCGTAGTACTCGGCAAAATACTCGAGCGCATGGCAAGCCACATCGAGCGCGTAGCTGGTGAGATGACCATCGCCGGGGCGGTGCACCACGCGGACGTCGATCCCATTTACGGTGCGTGGCTCGGTGGCCTCCATCGGCCCCACGACAAACGCCACCAGATAAGTCGACATCTTCATCGTCGTGTCGAACCGCACCAACGTTCGTTCATCATCGAGAACGCGCCGCTCGATCTCCATGCCGTTGGAGACGGCGAGATCGCCCGAACCAACGATGAGCTCGATACTGAAGCTCGCCTTGAAAGCGGGTTCGTCAAAACAGGGGAACGCTCGGCGGGCGTCGGTTGCCTGAAACTGGGTTGTGGCAATAACCACTTCGTTCCCGTCGTCACCGGTGAATGTGCTTCGGTAAAAGCCACGCAGCTTGTCGTTTAGCGTGCCGGCGAAGGACACCTCTACCCGCACCGTCGTGGCGGGAATCACCGTCGCGCAGCGGAGTGTGAGCAACTCGGAGTCTTCATCGACGGTCGCACTCAGCGGTGTTGTCTCGTCGCCTACGATCAGCGATACCCGGTCGATCTCGAGTTCCGCAGCGTGCATGACGATCTCATCGGTGGGCTCGAGGAGGTCGATCGTAACTACGCAAAGCCCTGTGAATCGGGCTGCGTCGATCTGCGGCTCGATGCGGAGGTCGTAGTGGACCGGTCGCTGCGCTTGGCTCAATCTACGATGCTCATCCACGGGTGCGTAACGTAGCGGCCGAAGGTGGGCTGCGCTGTAATTGCGCAACCAAATTGTCACCACTTCGTCACCCCGTACACATGTTCGTGGTGTGAACTATTAACAGGGATAGCGAAAACGAGTATTGCGCGTCACTCAATCCACTAGCGCAAGCTCAGTAGGAGACGAAATCATGGCACTCAGCTGGCGCCACAAGGACTTGAACCTTGACTACGGGGCCTCGGACTGGTCGGAGTCGAGTGTCGCGCTCAGCGAGGTCGACGACGATGCATTCGCCCGCGCGATCCGCGAAGGGCGCTCTAGGCGCGCACAACACAAGGCTGCGCACAAAGGCTGACTCGATACCATCGCCGGACGTGGCTATGGGGCCGGTTCGTGAGCAACCCTCCACTGCCGGTACCGTGACCCCTTGTGTCTACGAACGGCAGCACCTCACAAGCGCCCAAATACGACGTCGTCGGTATCGGGAACGCCATTGTCGACGTCATCAGCAATGTCGATGAGAATTTCATACATACACACGACCTCACAAAGGGCGCGATGACCCTCATCGACGCTGAAAGGGCATCCAATCTCTACGAGATGATGCCGCCCGGCCTCGAAAGTTCGGGTGGCTCGGCAGCTAACACGATCGCTGGTGTGGCTTCGTTCGATCGAAAGGTCAGCTACGTCGGCAAGGTGCGAGACGATCAACTCGGCGAAGTATTCGCCCATGACATCCGTGCCGCTGGGGTGCATTACGACCTCCCGCCGGCAACTCAGGGTCCCCCCACGGCGCGCTGTCTCATCCAGGTCACCCCCGACGCCGAGCGCACGCTGAACACCTTTCTGGGGGTCTCAGCGCTGCTAGAGCCGGACGACATCGACGAAACCCTCATGGCAGACGCCGAGGTTGTTTTCTGCGAGGGATATCTCTGGGATGTGGAATCGGCCAAACAGGCGATTCGAGTCGCTATGGACGCCGCGCACCGGGCGGGCCGCATCGTTTCTCTGACACTGTCGGACAGCTTCTGTGTGGAACGACACCGTCAAGAATGGCTCGAACTCATCGACGAGCGCGTCGATCTACTCTTCGGCAACGAGCGCGAGGTCGCCACGTTGTTCGAGGCCGATGACTTCGACATGAACGCAGCGAGACTCGCAGAGATTGTCGACATCGGCTGCATCACCCAAAGCGAGCGTGGTTCGACCATCGTCAATGGTTCCGACCGAATTGTGATTGCTCCCGAACCGGTTCCTGTAGCGGTGGACACGACCGGTGCCGGCGATCTCTACGCCGCCGGCTTCCTCGCTGGGTTTACAGGCGGCGCTGATCTGGGCCGGTCCGGTCGCATGGCATCGATCGCGGCAGCGGAGGCGATTGGCCATATCGGCGCTCGGCCAAGCGTTCCCCTCACCACATTGGTGTAGCTGAGCACCGGCGTCCCACCGGCGAGTTGTGCAGACAATAGGGAACAACCCAAATGGCCCTCGGCTCGCGGCTATTGACCTGGCAATAATGATCGTTATCATCTGACTCGTGAGTTCCTCGCCCGCGTCATCTGATGATCTTTCCTGTCGTCTACTGGACGCGGCCGCCGACGTGTTCGCCGAACGTGGATACGAACGAGCAGGAGTAGCCGAGATAGCCCGGCGCGCCGGGGTCACAACAGGGGCCATTTACAGTCGCTATACAGGTAAAGCCGAACTGCTACTCGACGCGATCGACCGCCGAATGGGAGCGGAACTCGAGTTTCTGCTCTCGGGCGGTACCGGAGAGCAAACCGCCGCAGAAATCCTCGCCGATCTTGGTGCGCACCTCGTCGACGACACCGTTCCCGGGCTCCATCTCTTTCTTGAAGCCGTCGTGGCGTCGCGACATGACAGAGAACTTGCAGAACGACTTAGATTCCGACTCGGTGACGAGGACGCACGGCTCGCGAAGCTGGTCGACGAAGCCAAGGCAGACGGCCAGTTCGACCCCACGATGTCCACCGATGCGGTTGTACGACTCGCCCACTCGCTCGGCATTGGAATGACCATCTCAAGGGCCCTCGGTCTCTCGATGCCAACCGACAGCGACTGGTCTGCCATCGTCGATCGTCTGATCGTCGCTGCAGGTGCATCCATACCAGCCGCAGAGGCGACCGACGACCGCGTGTGAATCCCGTGCTTCGGTGGATTGTGCCAAGAAGTCGCCAAGGATCGAGTGATGGCTGAGAGCAAATGAGCGAATACGACTGCTTCGACATAACCCAGCATGGAAAGGTCGCGCAGATTTCTCTGTCGCGCCCCGACGAACTGAACACAATGACGCCCGCCTTTTGGCGCGATCTACCCCTGATCGTCAACGAGCTCTCCGATCGCGGTGATGTCCGCGCCATCGTCGTGTCCTCCACTGGCAAACACTTCTCGGCCGGCATGGACCTCTCGGTGTTCAGCGGTGGCGGCCTCGGTGGGCCCGGTGACGTCGAGGTGGGGCGACAACGCGCCAATCTGCGAGCCAATGTCCTACATCTGCAGGAGACATTCACATGTCTCGAACGTGCCAGGATGCCGGTCCTTGCTGCGATCCAAGGCGGATGCATCGGCGGGGCGGTGGACATGGTGACCGCTTGCGACATGCGCTACGCCACAGCAGACGCATTCTTCTGTATTCAAGAGATCAACATCGGCATGACCGCAGACGTCGGCACGCTGCAACGACTCCCCAAGATCATCCCAGCTGGAGTGGCGCGCGAGTTGGCCTACACCGGTGACCGCATGTCGGCCGAACGTGCTCGTGACGTCGGGCTCGTCAACGATGTCTTCGCGACGCAGGCCGACATGATCGAAGCCACGATGGACATCGCAGGACGCATCGCCGCGCAGTCGCCCCTCGCGGTCTGGGGTACCAAGGAGATGTTGACCTATAGCCGCGACCACAACGTCGCCGACTCGTTGGACCACATCGCTACCTGGCAGACGGGTATGTTCCAGCCGGCCGACATGAGCGAGGCGTTCAGTGCGAAGGCACAAGGGCGTGATCCCGTCTACGAGGACCTAGCGCCCCTGAACAACGGCCTCTGAACCGGCCCGGTCAGTCCACTGTGCGATGACTCAGCTTTAGGTCCCCGAGGCGCACCAGCGTCGAGCTGATCCACCCTCCGAGTGAACTGAAGCGATCATCGAGAACCGAGCCGTCTCGTAGAGCGCGCTCGTCCAAGACGATCTCACCTTCGTAAGCGACCTCGAAGCCGTACTCGATTGTGTTGAGCGATTCGTCGAGACTTCTTTGCACGGTCGGCGTCGCCCGACGAATCGGCTCGCCGGTCAGCGTCGGGCCATTTGGGGGCATCACCCCGATAACCAATGACGGGTCGGGTTCGCAACTCAGACGGTCGAGGCGAAAGGTCACCTCGACCAGGATGTTTGGCGGCTCGTCCAGTTGCTGCGTGAGGTACCAGTCTCTGTAAGAGGTCTGTGACCACGTTGACCATTCGAGTTCAAGGTCCGCTCTCACCGGTGGTGCAATGCCTTCACCCGGCAGACCATAGGAACCCTGCCATGTGATGTCGCCGAGCATCAGGTCGATCCGAAAACGTTCCTCGATCGATACTGGCTCGAGGTGAACCCCCGTCTCCAGAACATCACGCAAGGCACCGATTGCATCGGTGAACACATGATCCAGCACACGACCAGCCTAGAGCCCGCTGGGCGACCGACGCCACGTCTCGATACAGATCGCCGTGAGGTGCAAGTATTGAACATGGACTCTGATCCCTATCAACTTGCGTCGAAGGCCAGTGACCAGCTCATCGATATCTACGACGGCCGTATTCCATCCACCTTCGTCGTGTTGGGCTCAGGCTGGGACGTAGCGATCGAACACATGGGTACAACCGTGGAAGAGTTCAGCGCGGACACGCTGATCGGAGCCATTGGCTCCACGGTGCCAGGTCATAGCTCGAGCATTCGACTCATCGACACCGAAGACGGCCATATCCTCGTTGCGCGTGGCCGGGTTCATCTCTATGAGGGACATGACCCCTCCCAGGTCGTACATGTGCTGCGTGCGGCCATCGGGAGCGGCCCAAAGAACGTCATTCTCACCAACGCTGCTGGCTCTACCGATCCCGAGCGGGGACCCGGTACTCCAGTGTTGATCGCGGATCATCTGAATCTGACGGGCCTTTCTCCAATGTGGGGCACGATCCCGCCCGATGGCGCTGCGGCTCGTTTCGTTGATATGACCGAGGCCTACTCACAACGTCTACTCAACGTCGCGCGGGAAGCGGACGCGACCTTGACCGAAGGGGTATATGCGGGGTTTCACGGACCAGAGTTCGAAACCCCTGCAGAAATCACAATGGCCAAGACCATCGGAGCGACGTTGGTCGGCATGTCTACGGTCCTCGAAACCATCGCAGCGCGCCACTGCGGCGCCGAGGTTCTTGGCTTGTCGCTGGTGACAAACTTTGCCGCTGGCATGTCCGGCCCACTCGCCCATTCCGACGTCGTCGAGACAGCAGCCAGGTCTGGGCAAATAGTCGGTCCACTACTGGCCGACATCGCACGCCGAGTGAACAGGGCCGCTGACAGCAACTAAGTCATCAGAAGGAGCGCACGATGGCACGAATTGATCTACCCGAGGGCAACGATGAGGAACTTATTCGGGCGTTCGGCCTCGCGCCGAGCCTGGCTTTGGGTGCCGCAGCGTTTTCCGAGGCCGTCTATTCCAATTCGGGACTCCCTGTGCGATTGCGCGAGATCGTCCGGATGCGCATAGCCCAGCTCAACCAATGCGACATTTGACTCGACACACGCGCTGTGCAGTTCGCACAGCATGATCTCTCCGAAGACGTCTACAACGCAGTTTCAGACTGGCGCACCGCGGCTGTGTTCAGCGAGGCGGAACGCGTCGCTCTCGAATACGCAGAACGGTTCGCCGATGACCATTTGGGCGTCGACCAGGAGCTCTACGATCGACTGGCAACCCATTTCGAACCAGCTCTGATCGTCGCACTCACTTTGTCGATGGCCTGCTTTGTCGGGCTCGGGCGAGCCAACCAGGTGCTGGACCTCACGCAATCGTGTCCCTTGGAGATGTGAGAACAGAGTGCAACGGTCATAGCAGCCGCCAACTCTAGGCGTTCCCGCTCAACGGGCGGCCAGCCGCTAGGCGATGAGCGATGCGATCGCCCAGATCGCGGCGATCGAGCCAATCACGACGAAGAACAGGCTCCGCAAGATTGGCGCTTTCTCGAGATCGTCCTCGTCACGGCGACTCTCGGGCGGCCGAATGATCGCAAGGCCGTTGCCAACCGCCATAGCAGCGCCGATCGCCAACACCAGATATGCGAGGAGATCCTCACCGAGAAACATGCGGATCCTCCTTCGAAGAACCAAGAAATGTGCGAGGTGCGGAGATTTCGCTCAAGGTGCACGCTCACACGCCGATGCAATCTACAGCCGGTGGAATCGCCCCCACCGGTCTTGGGGACTCGGGCAGGGGTCGCAACTCCCTCCAACGCATCGCCACCAGCGCTTTCCAGGGTGCTGGCGCCTAGCGGCTTCTGCCCGATCCTCTCCAACCCGGCTCAGACGGGCCTCATCATCCAGGATCGCCGTCGATCAACGACGCTATTTCCTCGCGAGTGACATCGGTGCGCAGCTCGGTTGCGGTCGTGGTCTCGACCGTGGTTTGACGATCGACGACGCTGGAGATCAACGCACCCGTCGCCTGGTCGAAACAGAAGGTTGAGGTCTGCCCATACGGCGGTGTGGCGATCGAGCGGGTTAGAAGCAAGCCATAACAGCCCTGCTCATCGCGGCGCAGGAGGTACGCCGGTGCGCCGACCTCGAAATAGGTCGATCGAGCGTTTGATTCTTGTTCAACCACCTCGTCGTAGTCGCTGCTCGACTGACCACTAATACAGCCGGTCGCGGTTTTGACCTGCGTGCCTGCACAGTTGACCAGCGATCCCCCGAACATGCCCGTCGTAGCGCCGAGACCGGCAATGACACGATCCGGCGGGAGTTGGGCATAGATCTGTGTCGAGTTCAGCACTCCACCATCGGAGACACGCTCACGTTCAACGGAGGACTCGATCCAAAACGATCCTCGTCGCCATCGCTCCCAATCTGCGTCGAACTCCGCGACGAGCGCGGCCTGGTCATCGGTGAACAGGCCTAGTTCCTCATCGGAAAGATCGATGGCAATGACCGGGTCAACGTTCTGTTCGTTGTCGATGACCAGAAGAATGATCGTTGCCGCCGCCGCGCCCAGCAGGCCTACCACCGCAACTGTGAGGATGAAAATGCGACGGCTCATCGGCGAGGGTGAAGACCGACCGTGCAACGCGCGCAACACGGCCCTTCTAATCGAGTCCAGCCAGAGGTCACGATAGCAATTTACCTCGGTTCGGACGATCCTCGTGCCATGTTCGCGAACCGTGTGTAGTGCCCCAGGAATGCCAACCGGACCACGCCGGTGGGACCATTGCGATGCTTCGCGACGATGATCTCGGCGGTGCCGGCGTCAGCGCTATCGGAATTGTAGAAGTCGTCTCGATAGATGAACATCACGACGTCGGCATCCTGTTCGATCGAACCCGACTCTCGCAGGTCCGACAACATCGGACGTTTGTCGACGCGTTGTTCGAGTCCTCTAGAGAGCTGCGATAAAGCAACCACCGGTACTTCGAGCTCCCGGGCGAGAATCTTCAGTCCACGGCTCAACTCAGAGACTTCTACCTGGCGGCTCTCCGCACCCGAACGACCGGTCATCAGCTGGAGGTAGTCGATGACGATCATGCCGAGATCGCCGACCCGACTCTTGAGCCGCCGCGCCTTGGCGCGGATCTCCATAAGCGTGAGGTTCGGATTGTCGTCGATAAAAATCGGCGCTTCGCCCAGGCGCCCGACACCGTGAGAGATCTTGCTCCAATCCGACTCCGACAGCTGACCATCACGAACCTTCGTTGCGTCGACGCGTGCCTCGGCGCAAAGAAGACGCTGGGATAGCTCAAGTCGAGCCATCTCGAGCGAGAAGATCAAGACTGGACGGTCGTGCTCGATCGCGGCGTTGGCCGCCATTCCTAGGGCGAGACTCGTCTTTCCCATGGCGGGGCGCGACCCGATGACGTTGAGTGCGCTGGGCTGAAGGCCTGACAGGAGCGTGTCCAGCTCGGTGAACCCGGTAGCCGTGCCGGTGATCGCGTCACCCCGTTCGATGAGGTGCTCGAGTCGATCAAGGTTCTCGTCGAGGAGGTGGCGAATCTCCGACATCGAGTCTGTAATACGACCCTCGGCGACCTTGTACATCATGCTCTCGGCCGAATCGACCGCCTTGCGGACATCCTCAGGTCGGCTGTAGCCGAGTTCAGAAATCTCGCCGGCGACACCGATCAGTTTGCGCAGGGTCGCCGTCTCGTTGACGATGCGGCCATAGCTCGCTGCACTCGACGTCGACGGTGTCTCGGATTGGAGATCGACCAAGGCCTGGGAGCCTCCGACGAGGTCAAGCATTCCAGTGCGGTCGAGTTCCTCTGCAACCGTGACTGGATCGGCGGGTTCACCCACCGCGTAGAGACTGGTAATCGCTTCGAAGACGCGAGCGCTAGCCGGGCGATAGAACTCGTCGGCGGACACAACCTCGATAGCGTCACTGACCGCATCGCGCGAAAGCAGCATCGCTCCGAGCACGGATTCCTCGGCTTCGAGATTGTGGGGCGGCACCCTCTCGGAGCGCGCGGAACTATCAGCTGACATGACTCACCTACTTTGCCTGATCGGGCCTGTGAATCACCAGAGGACGACGTTGCCCTCGCTGGGGATATCGAACCTTTTCTGTGGATGACCCTGTGGATGACCGGAAACGAGCCTATTCCTGGCCCGCCACCTCGATCGTGACAGGGAATTCGACCTCCGAATGAAGTTTGGCGGTGACGATGTGTTGGCCAATGTCCTTGATCGCCTCGCTGATCACGATCTGCTTACGATCGATCACAATTCCGGTCTGTTCCTCTATGGCCTGGACGACATCGGCACTTGAAACCGATCCGAACAAACGGTCACCAGCTCCCGAACGAGCCGAAAGGTTGATGACGGTTGGCACCAGGCGACTGGCGATCTCCTCGGCGTCGGAGCGATCGGACGCGTGCTTTTCAGCACGGACCTTCCGCGTCGACGCTGCAGCGACCTCAGCGTTATCGGTAGCTTTCAATCCCAGACCCTTGGGCACGAGAAAATTGCGCGCATAGCCAGCGGTCACGTCTACGACATCACCCCTCCGGCCGAGTCCCTCGACGTCACCACGCAGTATCATTCTCATGATTCAACGACCTCTGTGGTCTCGATCTCGATCACTTCCGCGTCGTTGTCTTCGCCCGGAGTTTCGTCATCACGCGAAGCCGGCGGCGGAGCCTGCGGCTTCGGCGGCGGGCCGTCGGCGCGACCTCGGTCACCACCGCGCTCGCCCTTTCCGCCGCGCTGTGTAGTTACTCGGTTGGAGTACGGCAGCAATGCCATCTCACGTGAGTTCTTGATCGCCCTCGCAATGACTCGTTGCTGCTGAGAATCGTTGCCCGTGACGCGCCGCGCCCGGATCTTGGCACGGTCGGAAATGAACTTCTTGAGGAGGTTCACGTCTTTGTAGTCGACATATTCGATCTTCTCGATCGTCAGCGGACTGATCTTCTTCTTTGCGCGGCGTGCGTTGTCTTTGTTCTTGCCACGTTTCGGCGGCTGCTTGGCCATCAGAACGGCTCCTCATCCATGTCGTAGGTCGGCGCGTTCTCAACGGGCTTCTGCGGCGCAGAATCGCCGCTGTTACCCCCGTCGGAACCGCCGCGGTATTCGTTCTTCGTGATCGAAGCGGTCGCCCATTTCAGGCTTGGTGCGACATCATCGGCGATGATCTCCACCTTTGACCGTCGGTCACCGTCTTGGTTCTCCCATGAACGCTGATCGAGTCGTCCGTAGACGATTACACGTGAACCCTTGACCAACGACTCGCTCACGTTCTCGGCGAGCTGCCGCCAGCAGGTAACGTCAAAGAACGAGGTCTCGTCTTCGCCGTCCTTGTTCTTCTTGTTCCACGCGAGACCAAAATTGGTCACCGCGGCACCATTGGGTGTGAACCGAAGTTCGGGATCCCGGGTGATGTTCCCTACTACCGTGACTGTGTTGTCGAACGCCATATTAATCCTCCTGAGTTACTCGGCGTCAGCCGAGCTCGGAGCGACGCCCAGAAGACCGCGGCGATTCGCCTCGTCATCGGGAAGTCGCAGAATCTTGTGGCGGACGACTTCGTCCGCGAGACGTAGTTGCCGATCGAGGGTCGATAGGTCGGCGGCCTCCGTCACGATTTCCGCGACGACATAGGTGCCTTCCCACTTGTGGTCGATCTCATACGCAAAGCGACGACGACCCCAGTTGTCGCTCTTGGCGACCTTGCCACCCTCGTTCTCGATGGTTGCGGTGATCTGTTCGACATGCCCACCGATATCAGTATCGGCAACGGCACTATCGAAAATGACCATCAGCTCATAGACGCGCATTGGCGTTTCTCCTCCCTATGGACCCGAGAGCAATCGGGGCCCCGACCTGGGGCAGGGCTCATGTTGAACCGACAATCGTACTGTGCGATCGGTTCAACTCCGACCGCATTACCCCACCATGACCGGAGGGTGTGACAGTGTTCCCGCGCTTGCGTTCTGCGTATGAGCTGTGTTCCGCGATGTTGTGAGCATTAGCGATCAACTCGGTTAGTGAGTGAGCATCAGCGATCGAACGGCGTTGGTGTCCGCGATGTTGTGAGCGTTAGCGATCAACTCGGTTAGTGAGTGAGCATCAGCGATCGAACGGCGCCTCGCCGCCCCGAACGGTTTGCGCTTGCGTTCTGCGGAAATCAGCAGCCGTAGAGACCGAGCGCTTCGGCTTGTTCATCGGTCATGTGATAGCTCTCGGCGTCATTGGGGAAGTTGCCCGCCCGCACATCGGCGACGTAGTTACCGAGAGCGTCGACGCTAGTGCTCGCAACATCGGCATAACGACGCACGAACTTGGGCATGAGTCGATCCTCGATGCCCAGCACATCGTGGTAGACGAGCACCTGCCCGTCGCAGTTGGGGCCTGCACCGATACCGATGGTCGGGACATCGACCGAATCGGTGACCATCTTGGCGACTCGAACGGGTACACCCTCGAGCACAATTGCGAAACATCCAGCATGCGCTAGGGCCTTCGCGGCGTCGATCAACGCCATCGCTGCGTCCGCGCTACGGCCCTGAACCTTGAACCCGCCCATCGCGTGCACCGACTGCGGAGTCAACCCGATATGACCCATGACGGGGATCTCTGCCGACACGATCGACTCGATCATGGCGAGGCGGCGGCGACCGCCTTCGAGCTTCACCGCCTGCGCACCAGCACGTACGAGCGTCGCAGCGTTACGCACCGTCTCTTCGCTCGACACGTGGTAGCTCATCCACGGAAGGTCGCCCACGATCAACGCTTTTGGCTTCGTCCGCGCCACAGCTGCGGTGTGATGCGCCATGTCGTCGATGGTCACCTGAAGCGTGTCGTCATAGCCAAGCACGACCATGGCCAAGGAGTCACCGACCAGGATCATGTCGGCGCCGGACGCGTCAACGTGGCGAGCGCTCGGCGCGTCATACGCCGTCAGCATCACCAACGGATCGGCACCATCGCGAACCTTACGGGAACGAACCAACGGAGCTGTTACGCGAGTCATTTACTTCTCCTTCCGTCCAGCGCCTACATGGCTGCCAGCGGCATCTGTAACAGTATAGGCACGCTCGTGCCTTGGAGAAAACTATGGAGAACCGATCCTTTCTCATGCGAAATAGGCTGCAGGCATGACCCAGGACCGCACACGCGCTGATTTCATCCGCGCATTGGTTTCGACCGACGCGGAGACGGACCATTTTGGCCGCGGCGTCACGACACGGTTTCCACCCGAGCCAAACGGCTACCTCCATATCGGTCACGCCAAGGCGATCTGTCTCAACTTCGCCATCGCAGACGAATTCGAGGGCAGCTGCAACCTGCGATTCGACGACACCAACCCAGAGACCGAGCGCGACGACTTCGTGGACGGCATCATCGAGGACATCACCTGGCTTGGTTACACACCTGCCGAGCCCATCCGATTTACGTCGGACTATTTCGTACAGCTCTACGATTGGGCACTTCTTCTGATCGAGAAAGGCCTAGCGTTCGTCGACGATCAAGACGCCTCAACAATCTCGACGACCCGTGGCAGTTTCACCGAACTCGGCGTAGACAGCCCCTGGCGTAATCGGTCGATCGAGGACAACCTCGACCTGTTCACTCGCATGCGCGCCGGCGAGTTCGCCGACGGTTCAAGGGTTCTACGCGCCAAAATCGATATGGCACACGAGAACATGCAGCTGCGCGATCCAGTGTTGTACCGCATTCGGTCTATCCCCCACCACCGCACCGGCACCGAGTGGTGCATCTACCCCACCTACGACTGGGCACACGGTCAGAGCGATGCGATCGAAAAAGTCACCCATTCGTTGTGTTCTCTCGAGTTTGATGCGCACCGTCCGCTCTATGATTGGCTGCTCGCCAATCTCGACCTCGGGTTCACACCGCCACGCCAGACCGAATTCGCGCGACTCAATCTGACCCATACGGTGACCTCCAAACGAAAGTTGGCTGACCTGGTCGAAAACGACCAGGTCGATGGATGGGATGATCCGCGGATGCCGACACTGGCCGGTCTGCGGCGTCGCGGGTATCCCCCTGAGTCAATTCGTGAGTTCTGTTCGCACATCGGTGTCGCCCGAGTCAACGGGGTCCACGAGATCGAGTTGCTCGAATCGTTCGTCCGGACCCGACTGAACACGACGGCGTTACGACGAATGGCAGTGCTCGACCCGATTCTCGTGACGCTCACGAACTATCCCGATGACCAGGTTGAGATGCGCAGTGCAATCAACAACCCCGAGGACGAAGCTGCGGGAACTCGTGAGGTGCCCTTCACCCGCTCGCTGTACATCGAGCGCGGGGACTTCATGACCGAACCGGTCAAGAAGTTCTATCGGCTCGCTCCGGGACGTGAGGTACGCCTGCGCTACGCCTACTTCATCACTTGTGACGAAGTGATCACCGACGACGATGGCGAGATCGTCGAACTGCGCTGTACATACGACCCTGAGACGGCCGGTGGCAAGGCCCCCGACGGTCGCAAGGTCAAAGCCACCTTGCATTGGGTCTCGGCCGAACATGCTCTCAACGCACGGGTGGCACTCTATGACAGGCTATTCACCAGTTCTCACCCCGCCGAGGACGACGACCCCCTCGAGAGTCTCGACCCGAACTCGCGCACGCTGATCGACAACGCCAAGGTGGAACCAGCGCTAGCGGAGACCGAGCCCGGCCAAGTCGTGCAGTTCGAACGCCTCGGCTATTTCGCGCTCGACTCCGACGAACCAATGTTGTTTCATCGCACGGTCGGGCTACGCGACGAGTGGGCTCGCATTCAATCCCGCAAACCCTGACCCGCATGGCCATCTCGTAACGCTTCGATCCTCGGGCGAGGATTGGGCCCTCACCGTTTGGTCAGGAGATAACTCGACAGAAGATGGTTCCAACCACAGGCCGCGCAGACCTCGACCAAGAACCCCGTGAACTCACCTTTTCGTCGTGCTAGCCGTTCGTGTTCGGCGAGCGAGGTCACGCATCTTCCTGATGGTGGCAGCCGAGGGCCTAAGACATAGGTGATCGAGACCGTCTCGTTGTCCTCACACACCGGACACACATCACCGAGCTCGGTCCCACAGCGAACGGCGTTGCGAAGCAATTCTGGCTGCGCATCGCAGATCTCCTGGCTTGAGATTTCGCCGCGATCAAATCCATCCAGAAGGCGCTGGCGCTGCAGGCGGTAGTCGACCCCGCCGGGGTCGACCTTGCCGAGCAACGAAAGCGATTGCTTCACGATCTACAACAGTACTCGGGACCGCTCCCACATGCGGAGGGTCCATCGGCGTCGCCCATGTCAAGATGGATGAATGAAATGGCACACGACGCGCTCACCAGACGGATGCAGCCGCTCAACCGAAGAGTACGACTTCGGCCCGCAAACCCAGAGTGGCTTGGCTCGCCGGCTATTTGGCGCCATCGAAGGACGAAGGGTCCTCGAGTTGGGTTCCGGCGCGGGAAATTCCGCAGTGGTCATGAGTTCCGCCGGCGCACAGGTCATCGCTGTCGAACCCGACGCTGACCAGATCGCCGAGGCGCGCACTCTGTTCGAACGCCACAACGTGCGCGTCGAGCAACACCAAAGTGACTTCGCCGATCTCGCATTCCTGCGTGCCGACGGCTTCGACCTCGTCGTTTCGAGCCACGAACTGTCCCGGGTCGGTGACCTCGATCGAGTGTTTCGCCAGGTCAACCGAGTGTTGCGCCCCGAAGCATCATTGGTGTTCTCACTGCCCCACCCGATGATGCTGGCGACCGCTCTCGAGGTGCCCTATCGAACGGCGCTGGTTGCAGAGGGGCGATACCTGCATTGCATCGGCGACGTTTGCAGCGGACTGACACGAGCGAACTTCCGGCTCGACACGGTTCTGGAAACCGCTGGAGACGTGCCCGCGACGTTGGTCATCCGCGCCCGCAAACAGGGCGTCTGAACGAGGAGTCGGTAGAGGCCGCGGCAGCAACGGCCACACGCGGCGTGCATTGCAGGACGATCGATAGATTTCAACCGGTCCAGGCTTGCAACAACTTCATGGCGGTCGCTCGGTCGATGGGACCATCGGCGATGCGGCACTCGCGCAGATAGTCCAACGCCTCACCGATCATCGCTCCCTCGTCGATACCCAATAGATCCATCACGTCGCGGCCCGAGAGCGGTACCGACACATCCTCAAGATCCTCGCGCGCTCGTAGGTCGGCGAGCGCCGCGGCGAACACCTCGCCGCGGGCTCTGTCCGAGGTCGGCGAACTCCTAGCAATCATCGCTGCAAACGCGCTCGCCCGCAGTGACTTCCCAAGAGCCACTCGCCGAATCTCTGCATCTGTCCAAGATCCGGTGTGAGTCGTGATCGCCTCGATGACCGCGGCACCCGCTTCGGCATCAACGATCGCCGCGTTCGCATACCTGAAGTGACGCATTTGCTGACGAACATCGCCCAGGGAATCGAACAGGACGAGTCGCTTATGCTCGACCGTCTCGATTGCCGCCCAGTCGAGGCCCACGAGGCTGGAGACCGACACTGAGAACACGACCTCATCGAGACCCGCCTCTGTGAGCATCGCAAGACCGGCGCCGACATCTGGCAGACCGAGTAATCCTTCTATTTCATCTCTTTGGCGCTCTACCGAGACGATCGACATCCGCGGCGCACACTTCGCCATGGCGTCTGTGAGTGCCGCGTCGACATCGAGCCCGAAGCGCGCCACGAAGCGCGCTGCGCGCATCATCCGTAGCGGATCGTCACCAAACGACACGCTCGGCTCCTGTGGAGTTCGGAGTCGGCCCTGTTCTAGGTCTGAGCGACCACCGAACGGGTCGACCAGGCCCAACTCACCGATCAAGTCGAGCGCCATCGCGTTGATCGTGAAATCGCGGCGCTCCAGATCCTCGACGATGTCGGTGCCAAAACCCACGACGGGCTTTCGTGAACCCGAGTCATACCGCTCACAACGATGTGTTGTGATCTCAACCTTCGCCTCACCGACCATCGCAGCGATGGTGCCAAACCTCGCTCCTTGATCCCACAAGGCATCAACGTGTGGCTCGAGCAGCGCTCTGATCGTCTCGGGCACCGCGTCGGTCGTCAGGTCCACATCCGACGGATGATCCAGGCCCATTAGTGCGTCGCGCACGACGCCACCGACCAGAAACAAGGATGCGCCTTGAGCCGCGAAAGCCGCGACGATCGAGTTAAGCGGTGCCGTAATCTCCGTGAATCGGTCGCTGTCCATCAGCGCTGACCCCCCAGGGCCGGGTGGGTGGACAACAGCGCGTCGATCGACACGGGTCGCGGCCCACCAACGGTCAACGCTTCCGATCCCTCGCTTAACCCCGAGAGAGCCCAACCCGTTTCACGGCTCGACTCCTCCAGTGCTGCCAGGTCATAGCCGCCTTCGAGCATCGCCACGGTGCGGCCCCTCGCGACCAGCAACGTTAGTCGAGCGATCAAGTCACCGAAATCACTGGCGTTCAGTCGGAGGTTCGTCAACGGGTCCGCTCGATGCGCGTCGAAGCCCGCCGACAAGAGCAACCAGTCAGGAGCGAACCGCTCGGCCGCCGGAACGATGATCCGATCGACTATCTCTCGGTAACCGTCGCCGCTGGTGCCGGCCGCAACCGGAACGTTGATGGTCGAGCCCATACCGTCATCCTGACCCATGTCGTCTACCGGACCGGTCCACGGATACAAGGGCCACTGATGAATCGAGATGAACAAGACGGCCGGATCCGCTGCGAATACATCGGCTGTCCCGTTGCCATGGTGCGCGTCGAAGTCCACGATCGCCACGCGCTGTCCCGCCTCGGTCAACGCTCTGGCGGTCACCGCTACGTTATTGAACAGACAAAATCCCATCGACGTCGATCGTGTCGCGTGGTGCCCTGGGGGACGAACAACACAGAATGCCGCATCGTGGCGGCCTCCTTCCAAGGAGTCCACGGCCGCCAAACCCGCACCGGCCGCATACCGCGCAGCGGCCAGCGACCCGGCGCTCATGACGGTGTCGGCGTCTATTGCACCACCACCCGATGCGTCAATGTGTTCAAGACGCTCCAGAAGTGACGTGTCATGGACACCTGTGACGGCTTCGAGCGGCGCCTCGAGCGGCGCCACCTGTTCGATCGCTCCTTCACGCTTGAGATCGGCCAGACCCAGAGCAACCGCGGCCATGCGGTCCGAGCGTTCCGGATGACCCGCACCCGTGTCATGGAGGACGAATCGCTCATCGCTGACCACAACAATCGTCATCGCTGCCGAGACTACCGGATATGGGGAAGCACCATTCACGAAGTAGCTTGTCGCTCGGACACGGAGGGCATGTTCGCGGTGGCGGGACTCGAATTGTTTCGAACCAATGGCAACCGATTCAAGATCGGCACGTGGCGCGGCGATCCCGACATTGGCTACCTCGTCCCGCTCGAATCCGGCCGATCGCTGACCCCACTGAGCATCGAAGGTGTCGTCGAACAACTAGCGCAACGTGGATTCGGTGCTGTCATCACTGCCGCGCTCAATCCGGCCGAAGCCGAGACCTTTGACAACGCCGGGTTCTCGACCGTCGAGGAACTTCACCTCTTGTCACATCCGCTCGATCAGATTCCAAGAAGCGAGCACCGTGCTCAGCTGCGTCGAGGGCGAAGATGGCACCGCTCCCGGATGCTTGAGATCGACACCTTGGCCTTCGATACATTCTGGCGATTCGACCAAACAAGCCTGTCCGAGGCGATTGACGCGACACCACACAGACGGGTAAGGATCAGCTCCCACAAACCGCTGGCCGGATACGCCGTCACCGGCTTCGGATCCGGTATGGCATATCTCCAACGACTTGCTGTCGACCCAGCCTCTCAAGGAAGCGGCCTCGGATCTAGCCTTGTTGTCGATGCACTCGAGTGGGCACATCGGCGTCGCGCGGCACGCTGCTTCGTCAATACCCAGATGACAAACGTTCGCGCCCTCGCGCTCTATCACCGTCTTGGTTTCGTCGGCGAAAGCGACCGTCTACGCGTCTTGCGTCGGACTCTGTGATGCGGGCGCTCGTCTATCGGATCATCGCGGCGCTCTCCCTGCTTATGGTCACCGTCTTCACATCGCCGACATCAGCCCGAGCACAGGACAGCCTCGATCCCGTGGCGAGCCAGATCGATCCGACGCTCGAGCTGGTCGGGTCATCCACGTGGATTTCACCCGACGACGACATCCGGTTGCAACTGACGCACACAACAATCGACACGGCAGTACTGCGGGCCCGACTTCACGGTTCGGTACTCGACCGTTCAGGCTTCAACGCTGCCCTCGCAGACGAGTTCGGCGACGTCCGCGAGCACTTCGGTCCTGTAGAGATCAACACAGATGGGCCAACGAGGTTTCGCATGAACCCTCAAGCGAAACTGCCCGAAGGGGTGTACCCCGTCGTGGTCGAACTCGTTGCGGGCTCGCGGGTCTTGGCTGAGCTCACGACGTTCGTCGTCAGCACGGACCGGGACGAGTCGATGCACGGTCTACTTGCGATGCTCTCGGATCCCGACGTACCGATCGCTCATCAACCCGATGGATCGGTCGTCATACCCGAGGTGAATGAACTCATCGAGTTGGGCGAGGACGCCGCGGCACTGTCATTCAACATCACAGGCGATACCACTTCGGCCCTTGCCACCACACGTGACGTGGACAACATCGCTTCCTCCGTTGGGGAGGTACTGACCTCGACATTTGTAGAAGTCGAGACCGAGGCATGGCTCGACGCGGGAGCCGACGCTCAGCTGGCGGTGCAGTTGGCCGAAGGCAGACGAGCGATAACCGAGGCCACCGGCGTGCCGCCAGCACCCATTTGGGTGGGCCACCCGTCGGACACCGCCCGCTCGATTCGGTGGTTATCGGACCGCGACATCGATGGATTTGTGTTGCGTGAATCAAATCTTGAGCCCCTCGCAACCATTGACGGTGAAACCACAATGACCGGGCCTTTCTTGATAGAAACACCTGGTACAGATGCGGTCGGGATCGCCATCGACGAACAACTAGCGTCTCGTCTCGACGAATCCGATCCGTTCCTCGCGGCACAGATCCTCGTCGCCGACATGGCCGTAATGATGCTCGACAGCGGCAGCGATGAATTCGGTTTCATCATCGAAGCGCCGACGACCAATCTGGTACCGGCCGTTCTCGATGCTGTGGACAGTTCACCATTCCTCGATGTTTCGAGCGTTGGGTCGCTGGTTCACGAGGTACCTCTCATGCAAACCTCGATCGATTCGGCTCTGCCGCTCGCGCGCAGACTCGATCCCAGGCCTGCCTCGCCGATCGGCTCCCTCCCGACAACGATTCTCTTCGCTCAGGATGCAATCTCCTCATTTGGTGAGATTCTCGGCGAGCGAACAGGACTCGTCCTTGAACTGGAAACCAAAGTGGCGGTCGGCAGCGCCGCCGAGCTCAGTGAAATCGAAAGTGACGCCTACTTCAACGCGGTCTACGCCGGAATCGAATCTGCGACCACAGGAATCGAGGGTCCGATGAATCAGACCATCACCCTCACAGCACGGACGCAGACTGTGCCATATACGATCGAAAACGATCTCGGGTATCAGGCGAACGTACTCCTCGTGTTTGAGAGCGACGCCCTTGAGTTTCCCGACGGTGCGGCTGTTGAACAGACACTTGCCCGCGGATCGAACGAGCTCCATGTACGCGTGCACGCACGATCGGCTGGCGACGCAGTTCTGCAGATCACCGTGCGGTCGCCCGACGGAACCCATCAACTAGCGGCGTCGCGGGTCCGCGTTCGGTCCTCGGTATTCTCCGGACTCGGCGTAATCATCTCTGTGGTAGCACTGGCGGTGCTTTTGTTGTGGTGGGCGCGCGAAATCTTGCGCTCCAGAAAGCGCAAGGTGCGAGCGCCGGCGCAGAAAACCGGCGACACTGATGACAATGATGAGGCGTCCGATGCGGACGGACCAGAGATGACCACACCGGAAGAAACGGCAGATGCAGAATGACGATACGAATCGTGACGGACAGTGCCGGCGACATCACCCACGAAGATGCGGATGAACACGGCATAGAAGTTGTTCCTTTGACCATTCGCTTCGGCGACGATGAATTCACCGACTGGACAGAGCTGTCTGTGGATCGGTTCTACGAGATGATGGACGAGCGCGACGAGCTTCCCGCAACTGCCGCCCCTGCCCCCGGAGCGTTCACCCAAGTGTTCTCCGAACTCGAAGCCAGCGGAGCGACTGGAGTCTGTTGCATCAATTTGTCCGCAGATCTATCGGCGACGATGCAGTCTGCGCGGACCGCGGCGGCCGAGTTCGACGGTGCGATCGACGTGAAAGTACTCGATTCGAGGTCGATTACCCGAGGGCTCGGGTGTATCGCTATCGAGGCTGCGGAGGCCGCCAAGGCGGGCGCGTCGATGGAGGAACTTACCGAACTCGTCAGCAACCGCAGTAGTCGCACACATGTGTTTGGTGTGCTTGACAGCCTCGACAACCTGCGAAAGGGCGGACGTATCGGTGGAGCCCAGGCGTTTCTCGGATCGATCCTCTCTATCAAGCCCATCATCGACATATCGACGGGTTCGGTCGAAGAAGCGGGGCGGCAGCGAACGCGCAAACGTGCGCTCGGATGGCTGCGCGATCGCATTGTCGAGGCTGGGAACATCGAGAAACTGAGCATCCTCCACGCCAACGCATCGGACATCGATCTGTTCATGTCGATGCTCGATGAGAAGATCGATATCGGTGATGTCTACGTCGACAAGATCGGTCCGGTTATCGGTGCCCATGGAGGACAAGGAGTTATGGGCGCGGCCTGGCAACAATCGGTGCCCTAGCCTTCGATTCTCCCGCTGAGCTGGGCGCCTGGGCCTATCTGGAGCAACTACGGTTGAGTCATCGATCCCGATGAATCACTCCTGATAGACAAGGCGGTTGGGGGCGACCGTGACGCGCTCGAAGCGTTGCTGCGTTCGCACTACGACCGCATATACGCTGTGTGCTATCGGCTCATGGGCAACCCTGCCGATGCGGCGGATGCCTCCCAGAATGCAATGATCTCGATCACTAAGAACCTCGCTCGCTTCGATGGCCGTGCCGCTTTTGGAACCTGGGCTTACCGCATCGCTACCAATGCGAGCCTCGACGAGCTACGCAGGAGATCACGGCGCCCAGACGCAGGCCTCGACGAAATAGAGCGATCTGTCCAGGTCGTCGATCATGGGACTCGCGTCGACGACATTGCCCGGCTCGAGACAAGCGATGAGGTGCAGTCCGCGTTGAACCAACTGACTCCCGAGTTCCGGGCCCCGGTCGTGTTGAGGGACCTCCTCGGATACGACTACGCGGAGATCGGATCGATTCTTGAACTCCGTGCAGGCACTGTCCGGTCCCGTATCGCTCGCGGTCGAGCTGCACTACGCGAGATTCTCGGGAACCAGAGCTCAGCGAGAGACGTCAAAGTAGATGACCATGAGCGAACGTAACGAAGACTCCGACGAGCTCGCCTCGGCATACCTCGATGATGAACTTGATCCAGCCGGTCGTGCCATCGTGGACGCTGACCCGGAGCTACGCGCCACTGTCGCCGCATTTCAGGCCGTCAGAACCCGCATTGTGGCGCGTACCGAACCCCCAGCTGGATCATTCGACGCAGCGCTAGACGCTGCAATCGATGAAATCGCACCGGTGGTGACCGCTCCGAGTCACGACAATGTGGTCCCCTTCAAACGCCGGCGATTCGGAGCACTGGCCGGGCTAGGTGTTGCCGCAGCGGCAGTCATCGGCCTAGTCATGGTTGCCGGCCCGTTGGGTGGTGATGACGACAACAACAACACGTTGGCGGCGTCGGAATCCGCGGCGGACACAGAGAACTATTTCGGGAGCCCTAGCCCGATCGACACAAGCGCGGAGGCGATAACCGACGACGCTGAGTCTGCTGAAGAAACAGCGGCTGGTGACGACGCTATGACTGTCGAAGATGTCGACAGTCTTTCTGCGGCCTCTGAACGGGCCCAAGGGTTGTTCGAGGAGATCGATCCAGCAAACCTATTGATCGAGGTAAACAGAATCACCGGGCTACTCGATCGGCTCGAACTCAAGCCGCTGCAACCGAACGCGAGGACACTGAAACTTGCCCGCACGATCGACAACTGCGGGTTCGAGGGCGATGTCGTGTTGATCGATTCGATCGAGAACTTCGAGGTTGTCGTCATCGAGACCATCGATCACGTCGGATTAATCGTGATACCCGAATCCTGTGAGGTCATCACCTCCCATCCAATTGGGTAGGCTCGGCCGCCATGAGCGAGAACTCCTCTCCCGAGACCTCAAGTGCAGACGAACACGATTGGCCTGCCGAGGCCGCCGACAAGATTGTCGATCTCGTTGGCCAGGTCAAGGGCAAGACGACACGCCCCGCGATGCTGGCCGCGCGTAGCCTCGTCTACGGCATAGTCCTTGTGATCGTTGCCCTCTCCATCGCTGTTCTCCTCTTGGTTGCGCTCTTTCGGATCACCGACTACCTGCCCGGCGATGTCTACTGGGCATATCTTGTGTGGGGTGTGTTGTTCACAACTGTGGGCCTTGTGCTGTGGTCCAAGCGTCCAGCCTGACTTTGCCCGGCGTCATACAAGGTGACCGTGACTCACACGAGATAAGGATGTTGAAATGACCGAAACGCGCGAGGTCATCATTGTGGGTTCCGGTCCAGCCGGACTCACCGCGGCCATCTACTCAGCTAGGGCGAAT
Organism: Acidobacteriota bacterium; assembly: GCA_022562835.1. GTDB lineage: Bacteria > Actinomycetota > Acidimicrobiia > Acidimicrobiales > SHLQ01 > JADFOM01. Next base: position 24,472 of record JADFOM010000003.1, read on the forward strand.
CTCGCTCCACTGGTCATCGAGGGTGAACCATCGTCCACCAGCGATCAGCCGGGCGGCCAGCTCATGTTGACAACCGACGTCGAGAACTACCCGGGTTTCCCCGACGGGATCATGGGTCCCGAGCTCATGGTCAACTTCAGAGCACAGGCAGAGCGGTTCGGCGCCGAGATAGTCACCGACAAGGTGACCAGGATCGATTTTTCGTCGCGCCCATTCGGTGTCTGGATAGGTGACCCCGATGCGACCGAGCCCAGCTATCGCGCCACGAGCCTCATCATCTCGACAGGTGCGCAATCGCTGATGCTGGGGATAGACAACGAGACACGCCTCATCGGTCACGGTGTCTCAACCTGCGCGACCTGCGACGGATTCTTCTTCCGCGACCAACACATCGCCGTCATCGGTGGGGGCGACTCCGCTATCGAGGAGGCGTCCTTCTTGACCCGCTTCGCCGACAAGGTGACACTGATTCACCGCAGGGACGAGTTGCGCGCATCCAAGATCATGCAGCAACGTGCCTTCGACAACACAAAGATCGAATTCCTCTGGAACCATGTCGTCGAGCGCATCGATGGCGAGAACTCGCTCACGGGCATCGGGGTAAGAAACGTCACAGACGATCGGCGTAGCGACCTGGACGTAACCGGTCTGTTCGTGGCGATCGGACACCGACCAAACACTGGTCTGTTCATCGGTCAGCTCGACATGGCAGAAAGCGGATACCTGGTTACGGCGCCGGATTCGACGCGCACGAACGTCGAAGGCGTGTATGCCTGCGGTGACGTGCAGGACGACTACTTTCGTCAAGCGATCACAGCCGCCGGAAGCGGTTGTATGGCTGCAATAGAGGCCGAGCGCTGGCTTGAATCGCTCTGACGATTCCGCACCGCTCTGTCCCACAAGCCGGTTGCTCGAACTCATCGAGTTTGAACAACGAACCGGGCAGGGAGATAGCACTGCGGGGAATTGCCACGGCCTGGTTAGTGTTGGAGATAGCAAGAGTCGATCGAACCGCGATGGACTAGGGAAGGTAATTGCCATGTCTGGTGCCATCAGCACACTCTCCGAAGCCACGTTCGACGAGACGATAGCGTCGGCTTCTGGTCCTGTCCTGGTCGACTTCTGGGCTGAATGGTGCGGACCATGCAAGGCAATCGCCCCAATCCTCGACGAGATAGCTAGCGAGCAGGGCGACAAGCTCACGATCGCGAAGGTCAACGTGGATGACTCACCAGGCGTTGCTCAGCGCTACGAGGTCATGAGCATTCCGACTCTCATCCTCTTCAATGATGGTCAGCCTGCCAAGCGCGTGGTCGGTGCGAAGGGTAAGTCGCAACTGCTCGAAGAGTTGAGCGAGTTCATCTAGCTATCGCCGCAGGCCGGTAGTGTCGGCGGGGTGACACCGGCAGAAAGCCCCTTTCCTCTTCGCCCTGGTGTCGACGGACCGCTCGTTCGAGATCTTCATCGGCGGCTCGGCGAGCTCGGTCATTTACATCCAGATAGCGATGCAGAGAGTTTCGATGAGCGCACAGCGCTCCTCGTCGCGACTTTCCAGGACGATCATGGTCTCGAACCCTCTGGAATGTGCGATAAGGCGACCTGGGCGGCGCTGGTCGAATCGGGATACCGGATAGGTGACCGTTTCCTGTACCTGCACATCCCGATGCTCCGTGGCGACGACATCACCCAACTCCAACTTGCGATCAGCGCCCTCGGATTCGACGCGGGCCGCGCCGACGGAATCTTTGGGCCCGACACACGACGAGCGCTGGCAGAGTTTCAGCGCAACGTGGGTCTCCCGTCAGATGGCGTAGCTGGTCCTGACGTGTCCGCAGCTCTCGAACGCCTCGGCCGCAACCCCGACCGGGCAACCCCCGTTTCAACGGTTCGGGAGCGAGAACGACTCGACCGTCGGGTTCCATTACTTCAGAGTAGTAAAGTAATTATCGGTGAAGAGGGTTCCTTGTCTGCTCTGACGCTCGCTATCGCTCGTCACCTACGTGACATCGGTGTGCGTGTTGTCACGGTGCAACACCCCGATCCCGCCCATCACGCCCGGCAGGCGAACGACTTCGAGGCCGACCTGTACCTGGGTCTTCAACTCGATACAACAGAACGTTGCATCGGCCGCTACTTCGAGGTCGAGGAATTTCAATCGATCGGTGGTCGACAATTGGCAGAACAGTGTGCGCAGCACCTTGCTCCCCTACTCGAGGAAAAACCTTCGATCAAAGGTATGCGACTCCCTGTTCTTAGACTGACACGCATGCCAGCGGTGTCTCTGCGCCTCGGTCCGCCGCGTACCATCGTTCGACGTACACCTGAGCTTTCGAAAGCGCTCACTGACGGTGTTATCGAGTGGCTGTCGACTCCTGTCCGAACGCCCTGAGCGGTTTACCCACACCGTTACCCACAGCTGTGGATAACCTTTAGAGAAGGTCTCAACCTCACCTATAGCCCGCTGATGAGTCGGTAGATGCGCTCTAGGTCATCGAGGTCGGCGAACGCCACCTCGATCTTTCCCCGCTGTTTCTTCATACTTATGATCACATGGGTTGCGAGCTGTTCTGCCAGCAACTCCTCAAGCTCCAAGACGCCCGGTTCCGAAACACGTGGCTTCAACTTTCGTGCAGATTTGGACTTAGTCTTGGACTTGGGCTCCGCCTCCACCTTGCACAACTGTTCGGTCTGGCGCACGGACACTCTTCATCAATCACTCTGCGAGCAACAGTCATCTGCTCGGCGGGGATTTCAACAGCGAGCAAAGCCCGTCCGTGTCCCGCGGACAGGTCACCTTCGATGAGCAACTTTTGCACCTTTGGGGCTAGGTTCAGCAGACGCAGTGTATTGGTCACTGAAGAACGTCCCTTGCCAACTCGACTGGCCACGTCGTCCTGAGTCATGGAGAAGTCATCG
>JADFOM010000151.1 GCA_022562835.1 Acidobacteriota bacterium
ATCAGCTGGGTGCGCGCAAACCTGACTCGGCACGACTCACGGCGGTGTTCGACTCCCAGACGACGGCGACATTCATTGGGCTCGTGGCCTCGATGTTGTGCGCGGACCGTGTGCAGACAGGGCGGAGTCCGTTCGCTGATCGACTCACTGAGACCATTGCATCGAATTGTTTCAACCTCGTCGATGATCCGACCGATGCACGTTCGCTCGGGGCTGATCATTTCGATGGTGAGGGACTAGCGAGCCGTCCACTGCCGTTGATGGTCGATGGAGAACTGGTGTCGTTCGCATACGACGGATACACCGCGCGCAAAGGCGACACAGTATCGACTGCGTCGGCGGTGCGAGGGGTGCGCTCACTTCCATCACCCGGTGTGCGGGCTCTTCAGCTCGGGATCGGCGATCGCGACCTCGAGGAAGTGATCGGCGACGTTGTCCTTGGTGTCCACGTGCGATCATTGACCGGTGTCCACTCCGGGGTGAACTCGATCAGTGGCGACTTCTCCGTCGGGATGGAAGGCAACATGATTCGCGACGGCGCGATCGCCGAACCGATTCGCGAGGCGACCCTCGGCGGCACGATACAACGAATGCTCTCATCTGTCGCTGAGGTCGCAACCGATCGGGAATGGCTGGCGTCCGGCGTCGGTTCGGCAACGATGGCGATCGATGATGTCGCACTGAGCGGGAACTGACAGGCGATGGAGATCATCCGTGCGATCGTGCTCGGCGTGGTGCAGGGTGTCTCGGAGTTTCTGCCGATCTCATCGAGCGGCCATCTCGAGTTGACCAGGTGGCTCTTCGAGTGGAACGACCTCGACCCGAATCTCGAGACCGCGTTCGATGTTGCGGTCCACCTCGGCACCCTGACCGGCGTCATCGCTTATCTGTGGGCAGACGTGAAACGGCTGGTGGTTGCGGGTGTCAAGGCGATCCGACCCCAGGGCCGAAGCCCCGATGGCAGGCTCGCTTGGTTGTTGGTGTTGTCGAGTGTGCCCGCAGCGATCAGCGGTGTATTGCTAGGCGACGCCCTGTCCAACGATCGGATTTGGCTCATCGCGATCATGTTGATCGTTTTTGGTGTGGTGCTTTGGTGGGCCGACCGGCTGGGTGGCGAGCGCGGGGCCGACTCGTTCACCCTCGTCGACGCGCTGTTGATGGGTTTCGGTCAAGCGCTTGCTCTTCAGCCCGGTGTTTCGCGCTCGGGTGTGACGATGACCGTTGCGCGTTTTTGCAGGTTCACCCGCGAGGACTCGGCGCGTCTGGCCTTTCTCATGAGTCTGCCGATCATTGCGGGCGCCGGTTTCTACAGCCTTTTGGACACGACGATTCCGTCCGAGTTCTGGCCGCCATTTATTGTCGGTGGCATCGCTGCGGCCCTTACCGGTTACGCGGCGGTGTGGGGCACCATGACCATCGTACGACGAGTGGGTTTCATGCCGTTCGTGATTTATCGCGTGGGCCTCGGTGTCGCTGTGCTCATAACGCTCGGCACAGGCTGGCGGTAGTGCTCAGCCGCCGGCAGCGCGCGGTACCACCATCACCGATCCGACAGAAAGCGCTTCGACGATATCGATGACATCGGCGGCGCGGACAACGACGCTCGTCGCTTGAGCATCGATGCTGGTCACTCTGGCAGGTCCGATCAATCGGGATGCGGATGCGCCCATCACAGGGTTGATCCAGATCGCCACGTCGACCAGATCGCCTGCCAGAACCGACGGTGGATTGAACGTGTGAGGAACCATCACGGTCCGCTCGTCATCGGCCAGCGGGGTCGCGACGAGCTGGGCCGGAGACTGAACTGAGATTGATTCGTCGATCGTGCTGAGCGAGTGAACCTCCCATCCGACGAGGGCTGCAAATACGATCGCCGCAAGGGCGTAGAGCCATCGGTGCGCGGCCGCGAACTGGGCGACGCGCGCACGCGTGTTTCGGACGAGATTGGTAACCATGGCACTCCTCGGTGTCGACCACGAAAGGCCGACGACGCGCAAGCGGGTCAAAGGAGGGGAAGTGCGGATGGCGCGGGGCATGTCACCACATGGAAAGCGAGGGCACCCCGTCGACCTTGCGGCCTAGCACCTACTTATCAGATGAGCTGGAGGAGGATCCAGTAGTGGTCGAAACCTTTGAGGTGTCCTTCTTGGTCTCGCTCTTCGTGCCGCTGTCGCTAGAAGAACTCTTCTCGCTCGACGACCCCTCTTTGCTGGCCGAAGATTTCGCAGCTGAGACGGCGTCGGTCTTGTAGAAACCGGAACCCTTGAAGGCGATGCCTGGTGCCGCGAATACCTTGGCGACCTCACCCTTGCCGGGTGAAACACAAGCCACTGGCCCGTTGGATTTGGGGCATCGAGTGAGCGTCTTGTCCCTGAAGGACTGTGTTAGCTCGAACTGTGCTTCGCAGGTCTTGCAGCGGTAATCATAAGTCGGCATGGTTGCTCTCAGCAGCGGGGTCCAAGTGAGGGGCGGTCCATTGGCCACTCACACGATCGACGGTGGAGTGTACCGGCCGTGACCGTCACGCGGCATTGGACGCTTGTCAACCGGAATGGGTCGCGCAGCACTAACGTCTTCGGAGATGCTCTGGATCCTGTGCGTTGTTGTTGCCTACCTCGTGGGCACGATCCCAAGTGCGCAGATCATTGCGCGGCGCGGTGGTCACGATCCGACGGCCGAAGGTTCGGGAAACCCCGGAGCGTCAAACGTGTTGCGGGTGGCTGGCGCGCGCGCTGGTGCCGTCGTGTTTCTCGTCGATATCGCAAAGGGTGCATTGCCGACCGCGCTCGGCCTTGCCGTTGGTGGACGGGGCCTGGCTGCGCTGTGCTGGGCGGCGGCCACGATTGGACACATTGCGCCGATCACACGGCGCTTCCGCGGAGGCAAGGGTGTCGCCACTGGCGGTGGTGGTGCTCTCGTGCTGTTTCCGGTCATTGGGCTCGCCTGCTTTGTCGTGTTCGCGGTGTCGGTGGGTGTGTTGAAGTTGCCGTCGGTCGGCTCGTTAGCGATGGTGGCGACATTGATGGTCGGTGTGGTTGTGGCAGGTCGCCCGGGCTGGGAGATAGCAGTGACGGTTACGCTGTGTGCGATCGTCACGCTTCGGCATCGCAATAACATTTCGAGGTTGGTCTCGCGATCAGAGAATCGTTTCGACAGCGGGGATGTTCGTTGATTGCACTGTCCGACGCCCAGGCCTATGTGCTCGACCGATGTGAGCGGCTAGCAGCGAGCGATGCGCGCGTCGCCTCCTCTCTGGGACTCGTGTTGGCGGCGCCGGTTCTTTCGGGCGAAGCGATCCCGTCGTTCGACAACACCGCGATGGATGGGTTTGCCGTCCGCTCCGCCGATACCGCTGGCGCTCCGGTGGACTTGACGATCGTGGGAACAATTCCGGCCGGAGTGGCAGCGGACTTCGCAGTCGGTTCGGGTCAAGCGGCGCGGATCATGACAGGTGCACCAATTCCTGATGGCGCAGATGCAGTGGTGATGGTCGAGCGCACCGAGCTCATCGATGACGACACGGTGCGGGTCGAGATCGCAGTCGATGCGGCCAATCACGTGCGGCGCGCTGGTGACGACATCTCGCCGGGTGAATTGGTGTTCGCTGAGAACGAGGTAATTTCACCCGGTCACATTGGAGTGCTGGCAAGCCTGGGCTGTGAGTCGGTTTCGGCCTACCGACGCCCGACCGTCGCGGTGATGTCAACCGGTGACGAGCTGCGCGAAGGCTCAGCAACGCTGGCGCCGGGTCAGATCCGGGATTCGAACCGCCCTACCTTGTTGGCGCTGCTTAAACGGATGGGAATCAACGGCGTCGACCTAGGTTTGATCGCCGACACAGAGGAGGACATCGAGGCAGCGATGCATGACGGCGTGTCACGCTGCGACGCGATTATCTCGAGCGGTGGAGTCTCGATGGGCGACTACGACTACGTAAAGGTCGTACTCGACCGCATCGGAGATATGCGCTGGATGCAGGTAGCGATCAAACCTGCGAAGCCGCTCGCTTTCGGAACGGTCGGTGGTGTGCCGGTGTTCGGGTTGCCGGGTAACCCGGTGTCCTCGATGGTGTCTTTCGAACTGTTCGCCAAGCCTGCGCTGCACAAGATGATGGGTAATTTGCAGAGCGCTCCGGTGACCCAGCCCGCACGCGCTGTGTCGTCGCTGCGGCGTCACGCGGATGGCAAGATTCACTTCATGAGGGTCGTTGCGACCCTCGGCGACGACGGCGTTTTCGAGGTCGAATCGGCGGGTGGGCAGGGCTCGCATCAGCTCTTGGCGATGGCCCGGGCGAATGCGCTGGCGGTCGTTCCCGATGGTGAGGGGATCGCTGAGGGCGGCGTCGTCGACATCATCATGATCTGAATTCGCCGGCCGCCACCGACTAGTGGGGCTGGCCCCGATACCCTTGGCAGGTATGGATCAGTTGGTCGACTCCTTTGGTCGCAGGCACAGGGATCTGCGGATCTCGGTCACCGACAGATGTAATTTTCGTTGTACCTACTGCATGCCCGAAGAGGGGATGACGTGGATGCCTCGATCGGAAATTCTTTCGTTCGAGGAGATCGATCGCATAGCGACTTTGATGGTCGAGCGTTTTGGGATCGATGCGATCCGTCTCACGGGTGGCGAACCAACGGTTCGAGCGCATCTGCCGGTATTGGTCGAGAAGCTCGCCCGGCTCGACACGGATTTGTCGCTGACTACAAATGCCTCCCGCTTGGTGTCGATGGCCGATGACCTCGTCGCGGCTGGATTGGCGCGAATCAATATCTCGATCGATTCGCTGCGCAGGGACCGCTTCGCAGAGTTGACCAAACGCGATGAACTCGACCAGGTGCTCGCCGGTATCGACGCGGCGATCGATGCTGGGCTGTCGCCGGTCAAACTCAACGCTGTAATGATGCGAGGCATCAACGACGACGAACTGGTCGACTTCGCTCGTTTCGGCCGTGATCGTGGTGTGGTGGTGAGGTTCATCGAGTACATGCCACTCGACGCGCAGGGCGCTTGGAGCGATGCCTCGGTGGTGCGGTGTGATGAAATCGTCGAGCGCATCGGTGTGACATTTCCCCTCGAGCCGGTCGAGCGGACCTCGGCGCCGGCGACCCGGTTCCGTTACGTCGATGGTGGCGGTGAGATTGGGGTTGTTGCGAGTGTGTCCGAGGCGTTTTGTGGAACTTGTGACCGAGTTCGCATCACCGCCGATGGCCAGTTCCGCAACTGTCTGTTTGCGGTCGAGGAGCTTGACCTGCGGGCTCTATTGAGGTCGGGAGCCAGCGATGATGAGCTGGCCGCGGCGATCTCTGGCAACGTTGATGAGAAGTTGGCCGGCCATCTGATCGGCAAGGTGAATTTCATTCGTCCCGCTCGATCCATGTCACAGATCGGTGGTTGAGGTGACCGAATCGTTCACTCATCTCGACGAACATGGTCGCGCTCGGATGGTCGATGTTGGCGCAAAGCCCGAAACAGAGCGTGTTGCCGTGGTGCGTGGGTCGGTTTCGATGTCGACCGAAACCGCTCGGGCGATCTCGGAGGGATTCTCGAAGAAGCCCTTCCCGAGCACTCTATTGGCAAGAGCGCTGACCTTGGCCTGCCGCCGCGGGCTGTATTCTTGGACCCGCATTGTTGACCTTCGTGCCCTTCCAGTTCAGCCGGGATTTCCCAAATGAGTCCTCCCAAGCACCAGAATCGATGCCACAGTTGGGCATTGACCGCAAGGCACGCGATGCAATCTGGGTTGGCGACTTGGAATGGGCCGCTCGGTGCATCGTCTGAAGAGCGCGAGCTCAACTGGCGCTGCCAAGCTGTAATCGCGTCCGGAATTTGGATGCCGCGCGTCACGGATATTGGATGTCGCGCGTCACGGATTTATAGGGGTGATGGTGGTTTTCGGATGAGAGGTGAGCGGTTTTTGTGGTTGGATGGAGAGGGATTTGGTCGGAGGTTTCATGGCTTTTCGATTCGGGTATGTGGCCTGACCCCGAAGGTCTTCCGGCCTATGCCGTCACGTCCTCGAAGGGACGGCTGTCGACCAACTCCAGGCTCAATTTGGCGCGAGCACCGTGAGCAAGAGCAAATTCGAGCTCGCTTCTGAGCTTTATGTCTGATCCAATCCATCGTCCATATCGGTGGTCTGCACCGGTGTTTGATTCGGATCTAATATTCGGCAGGGACACTCCCTGTCGTTGAAGGCAGAATGGCTTTCGAAGGACGGCAAGCTCCATGAAGCTGAACAGCGAGCAGAAGGGCGTGGCCCGTGGGGCCGGTTTGGCGGCTGTTTTCAGCACCGTCTTCCTGGTTGTGGGCTACCTTTGGTTTCCCTTCGAGCTGGGCTCCTTCGAAGGGCCGGCCGCACGGCT
>JADFOM010000152.1 GCA_022562835.1 Acidobacteriota bacterium
GACCGACACCTAGGCGTTCCGTAACCCCTGCACGAAAGCCTTCCAGCAGTACATCGCTCTCCGCGACAAGGTCGAGGATTGTCGCGACTCCGTCGGGATCCTTGAGGTTGACCGCGATCGAGCGCTTACCGCGCTCCATTGGCCCCGAACCCGAGGCCACAGGGTTGGAATTGCCGCCGACGCGATCGACCCGGGTAACTTCGGCGCCGAGATCGCACAGCATCATGCCGGCAAACGGTGTTGGGCCGATACCGGCCAGCTCGATGACCCTTACACCTTCGAGTGGACCCATCTTCGAAATTCTCCTTCGTGTTGACGATCGACGACGCGACTAGTCGACCTCAATGATCAGCTCACCATGCACCATTGCGAACCACGCGTCCGCATCGGCACCCCAAACACGCCAACCGTCGGCCATCGATCGCCGGTCATCGACGTCGACTCCATGTTCACCAAGCTGTGCGGTGAGGGTGCTCTGCTCGACTCGGTCGGCCCAAAGGCCGCTCCACCAGACACACGACTCAGCGTCGGCAAAGCACCAAGTAGATGCGCTGGGCGTGACACGTCCCACAGCTGCCTCACGCGCCCAACGTCGAAGGTGCCGCGCCGCGTCGGGTTCGGCACCGTTTGCTGCCGCAACCGCTCGGTAGGCGGTCAACCAGTCCGAGAGCGCTTCCGATTGCGGAGCCCAGAACATCGATGCGTAGTCGACGTCGCGGACCGCGACGATTCCGCCCGGCCGACATACCCGTGCCATCTCGACGAGAGCGGAGACGGGATCGGTCAGGTGTTGTAGCACTTGATGAGCGTGCACGATGTCGAAGTGATCGTCGGGATAAGCGAGTGAATAGACATCGGCGACTGCGAACTCGATGTCGAGTCCTGGTTCGTCGGGATTCGCAGCTGCGGCTTGCTCGATCACCTCGACCGAACGGTCCACGGCGAGTACCCGACCTCCCACGTTGTGCCGCGCGAGATCGACGCTCAGCGTGCCCGGTCCGCAGCCAACGTCGAGAATCGCTTGGTTACCAACCAGGTGTGCTTTGAGATAGGCGGCCGAGTTCTCGACCGTACGCCAGCGATGAGAACGAAGGACAGGTTCAGCGTGGCCATGTGTGTAGCGATCGTTGTTCATCAGCGGCCATCTTCGCCGATGCGGTAGGAAAGCTCATGCACCCCCGAACCAACGATGTAGCGATCTAGGACATCTGGACCGCACGCGGCGGTGCCGACGCCACGAATCTGCGCATCGACATGAACCTCGATGTTGCGAGATGACTCGACCTCGGCCAAGGTCTCGGCCGAGGTGAGCGCTTCGTCGTGTTCGAATCTGGCGCTGAACACGCAACGCTTCGGCGCATCGATGCGGAGTCCTCGTCCTGCGTGGTCCAACAGGCTGAACCATCGAGTCTCACCGTGCGCGCCGGTCTCTTGTGGCCGCACGTAGGCATGGGTCTGTTCGTGGACCGACTGGCGCCACTTTCCAACGGTCGCAGAGCCGCTGCGGTCTGGATAGGTCTCGTGGGGTCCAAGGCCAAACCAGCTGAGCCGATCGAACCTGGCCGGGACCTCGAACCGTATTCCGATGCGCGCAAGATCGTTCCACTCCTTGGGTATCTCGAACCTCTCGTGCACCGCTGCACCAGCGCCGTCGAGATCGATGTCGGTGACTCGCACAGCGGCTGTGTCCGCGCCTTGAATACGTCGAGTAACACGAATCGACACACCGCCCGCTGACTCCGCGAACTCTATTTCCTCGACCGTTTCGACGAGCCGATCGAGACCCCAACGCAGCCAGCGCTCCAGCACACCACCGATGAGCCCCCCTTGGCGGGCAGCATCGTTGTCGGTCGGCGCCCGCCACAAGGAGGCCGCTATGTCCCCACTGATCAGCTCGCGACGGCCACTACCAAGACTGACGATTCCGGCTGAAGTATCGATGACGAGGGCGGTTTCGCCGACGCTGACCCTTGAGATCGATCCTTCTCTGTCGATGTGCGGAGTCGCTCGCGAACGTCGACGACTTACGGGGCGAGACCGCAGCGCGAACTGATCCCATGCCACGAGGTGACCGGCACTCGCCCAAGTGGTCTTGGAACGAGTTCTCCATTCGATGCCAAGATGAGTTTCACCGACCGCGGCTGTCGAACGCTCATAGGGAATCCGCACGGTGCATGTCTCACCAGCTTCGAGCGTGAGATCCAATTCTCGCTCTTCCACCAAATCGCCATCGACGCGCAAGTGCCATGTGCAACGGAGATCGCTGCTGTCACAGTGCGTTCGACGGTTCGTAAATGTGACCCTCCGACGATCGGGCATCGTCGAGCTGATCGGCCTCGCTGCCCATTTGTGTTCGATCAGCGCTGGGTGCGGAGTTCCATCGGGTGAAACGAGACCGTTGATGCAGAAGTTGGCGTCATTGGGTTCGTCACCAAAATGACCGCCATAGGCCCAATACGCGCGGCCGTTGGAGTCGACTGCGTGCAGTCCTTGGTCCTTCCAATCCCACACGAAACCACCGGCGAGCGCGTCCTCGCTATAGAACGCCTCGATGTACTGCGCGAGCGAACCGTTGGAGTTGCCCATCGCGTGCGAGTACTCGCACAACAGGAGTGGACGGTCGTCCTCCTCGCTTTGTTCGGCCCAACGAGCCCACGAAACGATCGACTCGATAGAGCTGTACATCGGACAGACAAGGTCGGTTCCCTGACGCTCTCGATTCGAAGGACGGATCTGTGTTGAGCCGGGATCGTTGCCGCTGAAACGCATGTCGAGCGCGCCCTCGTAGTGCACGAATCGGCTGGGGTCGATGCTGCGGAGATACCCGGCCGCGGCGCCGAGCGCAGGGCCGAATCCGGATTCGTTGCCAATCGACCAGCCGATCACGCTGGGATGGTTGCGATCACGGCGCACCATCCGCCGAGTTCGCGAGACGATCGCCTCGTGGTAGCGCTCGTCGTGAGCGAGCGATCGCAAACGGGCGTGGCTCTCGACGTTGGCTTCGTCGATGACATAGAGGCCGAGTTCGTCACATTGATCGAGCAGCTGCGGATCGTTTGGATAGTGAGCGGTGCGGATCGCGTTGATGTTGTGTTGTTTCATTGCACACAGCTCGTCGCGCATTTCTGCGGCGGTTTGTGTCTTGCCGGTCAGCTGATGATGGTCATGCCGGTTCACACCGGTGATCACCACAGGCTCACCGTTGACTCGGAGTCTGCGACCCGCAACCTCGACGCTGCGGAAGCCGGTCCAGATCGCGGATGCCTCAACAACGTTGCCGCTGGGGTCGAGAAGTTCGACGATGACGCGATAACGATTTGGGTCCTCCGCGCTCCAGGGGTTGACTCCGTCGATCTCAAGGGTTGCATTGGCGACCGGGCCTGCGTATGTGTATGCGGAAGTCACTTGGTCGACGCGGCCGCCGCGACTGGGTTGATCGATCCGTGCCCGGACGGGATCGTGCAGCCGACGTCCGCGCGGAGTTTCGAGCGTCACGCGTAGCTCGGTTCCAACGGGCGCAGCGGGAACCTCGGCATGGACATCGAGACGTCCTCGTCGATGATCGGCGTCATAGTCGGCGAGGACCACAACGTCGGCGATGCGCAGACGCCCGCGTGCCTCGAGATGGACACTGCGGTGTATGCCGCCGTGGAACCAGTGATCTTGATCTTCGATCCAGGTCACATCGCCGTAGCGAATGACCATCGCAGCGAGCGTGTTGGGTCCAGATGTAAGCCACGGCGTGAGGTCGAATTCGGACGGAAGCCTCGAATCCTTGCCCATGCCTACGAACTCACCGTTACACCACACTGCGAGCACACTCTCGGCAGCGCCGAAGTGAACGATCACAGAACGTCCCCTCCAGTCGCGCGGAACCGCGAACTCAGTCCGGTACAGGCCGGTCGGGTTGCGTTCGGGGGCCTCGGGCGGGTCCAGAGATGCCCAGGGCATGACGATGTTCGTGTAGTGAGGCAGGTCGTCGAATCCTTGGCGTGTCCACACACCTGGCACCTCGATGCGCGCCCACTCACGATCATCGACTCCGGGATCGAACCAGTCCCTCGTCGCGTCGCCGGGCGACTCGATCAACATGAACCTCCATTTCCCATCGAGACTGCGCCGCCACGGAGTGTGCCCGCCGTCGCGCGCAGAGGCAGCATCTGGATAGGCGATGGTGGAGGTGTGCGACGCGAGGCGGTTCAGTTCGGTCAGTTCAGGCCGGAGGAGGTCACGCCATCGCATCACCCCGATGTTTCCATCTCCCTCGTCGACAAGCACATCTAGCGCACCACTTCGAGTTGAGTCACTCGGGTCAAGGATCCGGATTACTCAACTAGTCTCGGTCGGATGTCGATTCTCAGTCCAGGTTCGTTAGCCCATCGCCTGGCGGGCAGAGCAGTGCACCGCTGTTGGCACACGATGCAGGTTTATGGAGCGATACATCCCGGGTCACATCTCTCTGACAACTTCGCTCATCTGGGCGAGGGCTGCATCATCGCGTTTCCCCGGACTGCGTTGTTCGGTGAGGAGTTCATCTCCGTCGGTGCCGGGACGATGATCGCGCCGTGGTCGACGTTGTCTGCTGGCTACGGTCCGGGCGTACCTGGTGATCACGCGGTCGAGTTGAACATCGGGCGCCGATGCACGATCGGGTTGCGCTCAGGTCTCGTCGCACATGAACGGATCACAATCGGCGACGACGTGTTCTTCGGTCAAGACGTCTTCGTCACCGATTCGAACCACGGCTATGAGTCGCTCGACACGCCGATCGGTCGACAGTTCGGTTCGACCAGCCCTATCGAGGTTGGTGACCAGAGTTGGATCGGCCACGGCGCTGTCTTGCTGGCCGGAGCGCGTGTCGGACGCCACGCGATCGTCGCAGCTGGTGCGGTGGTGAGAGATGAGGTGCCCGACTTCACGATCGCCGCCGGTGTACCAGCGCGCGTCGTGTCGAGGACCGACGGCGCCGGCTGAATCGATTTCGAGGCGTGCGTCAGCCTGCTGGTGTGCAGTTGGTTTCCATCCAGGCTTCGATGTTGGCCGATGAAGCCTCCAGTGCGTCCGAATCGAAGACGGTGTCTAGTTCCTCCAACTTCGCCGCTGCCTCGGGATCGCTCGCGGCAGCCAGGAAGTTGTAGTCGATAGACTCCATCACCTCGTCGTATTTCGCGAAGGCGTCAGCGAGGACCTGGAAGTCGGCCTTGATCTCGCTGGGTGCAGCGTCGGCGATTTCATTGAACTGTGCGACCGTCGCCTTCATGCTGGTTTCAAGGTCTGGGTCGGTCGGGTTGATCGCGGCTAGCCCACCTAGAGCGCCCTGGTTGAACTCTCCATCGCAGAGGTCGAAGAAAGCGTCACCGTCGACGGGCGCGGCCTCGTCATCTTCGCTGGGCTCATCACCCTCGTCTTCGCCGTCAGACGCGTCGTCGTCGGCTGGGTCGTCATCAGCAGCAGCATCGACACTTGTGGATGTGGTTCCGTCCTCGGCGTCATCGTCGTCGCCTCCGCAGGCCACAGCAATCAATGCGAGGCAAGCTAGGAGGACAACAAACATGGTGCGAATCTTGGGCATGGTTTTACCTACCAAACTGAGATGGACGGTTACGTCATTTCTTGCTTATCGGCCAATCGAGACCTTAGATGATCCATCCGAAGTAAACCCATCGCAGCCCTCACGGGACGAACGGATGGTTTCCTGTTGGTCTGCACCGAATCGGCTATACCTCGATCACGAGCTTGCCGCAGGTGGAGCCGGCCGCCAGATCGCGAAGAGCGTCGGCGGTGTTGGCAAGGGAGTAATGGCGACCGACCGCGGGGACCACATCGCCGCTCTCGATCAGTTCGCTCAGCGCCTCCATGTCTTCGTAGTTTTCCTTCGAGATGAACGTCGTGAGTCGCTGCGAACCGAAGGGTGACATCAGCACTGCACGTAGCTGTCGGTCGATACCACCGGCGAGGCGTCCGCCGCCTGGATGCGCACCCCTTAGCCTCGTGTGGGGCCATTGGAACGCGCTATCATCTCCCGTGTGGCCGCCGCACGCGGCTGGTCCGCCGCCGGCTCCGAATCGGCCGCCGTCCCGGCCTGAAGCCGCGGCACCGCGAGGTAGACGATGCTTCCGAGCAGCAAGCCGCCATTACGTCTCAGGGGCATAATACGTGTGTTTCGGCCGGTGCCGGTTCGGGAAAAACGAGGGTGCTCATATACCGCATTGCCCACCTTTTAAATAAGGGGATAAATCCATTTAATATTTTGGCCTTAACTTTCACAAATAAGGCATCGAGAACAATGAAGGAGAGGATTGCCAATATTGTTGGATACACAGATGTGCAAAATT
>JADFOM010000153.1 GCA_022562835.1 Acidobacteriota bacterium
CTTCGGGACATGCCGGTCCTCTGCTGGGACCGAGTTCGCTACATCGGTGACCGAGTAGCCGCGGTGGCGGCGGAGACCGCTGAAGCCGCCGACGAGGCGCTCAGCCGTATCGAGGTCGACTATGAAACGTTGCCGGCGGTGTTCGATCCGAACAACCCGACGTTCCCGGGAACCCGGATCGATGACTTGTTCTCGTCAGGTAGGCCGGAGTTTCTCATGTATGGCGGCAATAGCGCCGACTCCGAATTGGTTGGATTCGCCTGGTATGTCAAGACAACGGCGACCACACCGCCCCCTGGCTTTGCGGGCAACAATGACTGGTGGCACCGTCATCCGACGCTGTGTTTCAACAACGATATGCGGGTTATCGCTAACGGTCCCTGCACCTCGAACGGCACAAACGTCAACCTCTCCGAGTACTGGATGAGCCACGCTTGGATCGTCGAGGGTTGGAACACCAAATCCGACGTCTTCATGAACCATCATCCGTGCCTAATGCCCGGTGGACCGGCGGCAGATGGTGATCCCTGCTGGGATGTGGCCGAGAGCGGCGGAGGCCACTGAGTCCGCTGCTTCCAAAATCTCTTTGGACGGCCAAAACCGACCCGATGTGTCGTAGGCTTGGGCTCCGCAACACGCGCCTCTAGCTCAATTGGCAGAGCATCGGACTCTTAATCCGCAGGTTCTGGGTTCAAGTCCCAGGGGGCGCACCGAGCCAACACAGGACGGTACCGAGATACTCACCGTCCTTGCAGCAATCGATCTGCCCCGATTTGGCTCCCGAGGAGCGACCGTGTCGTTGCTGTGATGTTGCCGCGCAATGTCGCGGGGCGTCTAGCTCTAGATGTCTGGTCGTCGGGCCTGCGGTGGTAAACATGTGCGCCCCCTCGGTTTCAAATTCTGCGCGATTCGAACAATCGGACCTGTCTTGATAGTGCGACGACTACACAAGAGAAAGCGAGCAACGGTGAAGAGCAGAGCGATCGGATCGATGTTGGTGGTGTTCCTGATGTTTGCGGCTGGCTGTGGCGGCGACGATGACACCGATGCGGCCGCGGGTTCGACAGACGTCAATACCTCCGTCGCAGTTCCTGCCGATGAATCAACAGCCGTTGCGCCTCCCACAACGGCAGCGGCAGCCACCACCGCGGCACCGACTACAACGGCCGGGTACGAGGCGGCTCCCAGCGCGCTGGCGAACCAGTGCCCCCGCGCTTTGGCGACCTCCATGTTCGCTTCTGGCGAGCTGCTCAATGCCATCGAGATTGACGAGATTTCCTATGCGGTTCTCGGCTCGGACGACTCTCTCAGATACCAAGCTGGAGAGATGGGCTCGGCCATGGAGCAATTTGGACAGCGCTTGATCGACGCGGCGCCAACGGAGCGCTCCGCTGACGGCCAGTTCCTTCAGTCCGAGGAGTTTCAGCAATTGGCAACCGAGATCGTCGACGCATGCCTCGACGCCGGTTGGGAGAAACCCTAGGTCTCTAGATAGCGCTTGTGGCAACTGAGTTGCCCGGCAGTGCATCGACATCTGACGCTCTGCAGCCGACGAGTAGCGTGGCATTCACGCCAAGCGCCTGGAGACGAGATGCACGAATCGCCGATAACCGCTGACTATGTGATCAAGGGTGCCGGCGCAGTCGGAATGGCTTTCGCCGACTCGATCTTCACCGAGACGGACGCCACGATGGTCATCGTCGATCGACACGATCGACCAGGGGGCCACTGGAACGACGCCTATCCGTTCGTCAGGCTTCACCAACCATCGAGCTCATACGGCGTAAACTCCGCTCCACTCGGCACCGGAGCAACCGATACGATCGGGCTCAATGCGGGATACGAAGAGCTGGCGTCGGGCCAAGAGGTCCTAAGCCACTTCGATCTTGTGATGAGTCAGACCTTCCTTCCGTCGGGTCGGGTGCACTACTTCCCGATGAGCGAAATCGACGACGAAGGCGTCGTGACATCGCTGCTGTCCGGTGAGAGGTTTCATGTCGAGGCAGGCCGATTCGTCGACGGCACTCACTCCGCAATGAGCGTGCCTTCGACCACCGCACCGACCTACACCGTGTCGCCGGAGATGACGTGTGTAGCGGTGAACGAACTTTCACGCCGCGCTCCAACCTTCGACGAATTTGTCGTAATCGGTGCAGGCAAGACGGGAATGGATGCGTGTATTTGGCTGCTCAACAACGGGGCTGATCCCAGCCAGGTGAAATGGATCGTCCCCCGCGATTCCTGGGTCCTCAACCGCGGAAATGTGCAGTTTGGCGAGGCTCACTTTGCCCGGCTCTGCAAGAGCATCGCGGATCAGGCCGAGGCCGCTGCTCTTTCCGACTCGATTGATGAGGTGTTCTCGAGGCTCGAGGGAGCAGGTGAGATCAGCCGCCTTGACCCGAATGTTGAACCCGGGGCATATCACTGCGCGATCCTCAGCGACGCTGAGATGACGCAGCTGCGCAGCGTCGGTGAGATTGTGCGACTTGGCCGCGTGGTCGCTATCCACGCCGATCGTATGGAGCTCAAACGGGGCGAGATTCCTACTTCGCAGAACGTTCTGCATGTTGACTGCTCCGCCGCGGGGATCCCCTCGCACCCTGAAACGACGATCTTCGACGGTGACCGAATTACCCTCCAGTGGGTCCGCACCTGCCAACCAACGTTTAGCGCGGCTCTCATCGGCTTTGTCGAATCGGCCTTCGATGACGACGAGACCAAGAACCGCTTGTGTGCGCCGATCATGCCGCCGACCGTGCCCTTTGACATGCTCCGTGTTCTGCGGGTCAATCTCGCGAACCGAAGCGCATGGAACAACTATCCGAACATTGGCGACTGGATGACAAGATCGCGCCTAGAAGGGTTCTCGAAGCTTGCTCAGACCCAACTTGCGGTCGACCCGAAAGCGGCCGACCACCTGGAGCGTTACCTCTCCCATGTTGCTTCCGCGATGGCCAACCTCGACAAACTGTTGGCGAAATCCGATGGCGGAGTGCCGCAGTGACCATCCATCGCACGCCAAACTCACCATTGGACTCCGTATAGGCCGAACGACCGTTTCTCGAGTTGCGGCTAAAGCGCCCACGCAGAAGGTCGATCATCTGTCCATACCCCTTGCCGCAACGCCTATTGCGGTTCTATCGAACGTCGAGTTCCAGAACGGATTGATGAAGATGAAATCGAAACGAATCGCAACAGCTGCACTTATTGGTGTCCTCGGCGCCGGCCTCGTCGGAGCGTCGGCTGCGACCTTGGGTGGATTGACCGGAGGAAGTCTCGGCAGCGACGACCAGGTCGTCGCCGGATGTGACAGCGACGGAATCGTGACCGACTACACAGCTTCGTACAACGCCACCTCACAGACCTACGAAGTGACGGCGGTGGACTTCACCTCGGTGGACGCCGCGTGTAACGGAAAGGCTGCGACGGTCTCGCTGCGCAACGGCACCACGAACCTCGGCACGACCAATGCCGCTAGCATCACGGTCACCGCTGGCGCATTCTCGATGACCCTGGCAGCCCCGGTTACGGCATCATCGGTCACGGGTCTGTCGCTTCTCATCTCGGGCTGAGCCGGGTCGACGAATGATCCGGAGGGGCCGACGACCGACGGCCGCGTTCGCGCTGTGCGCAATCTTCTTCGGTTGGACCCTCGGCGCCGGACGTGCGGCGACGCTCGGTGGTGTCAGTTCGGGGACATTGATCTCGTCGGACTCATCGAGCACGCCGAACACCCCAACTATTGAAGCCTGTGACAACTTCAGCGGATCGAATGGCGAGTCGATGTCGGGACGAACCGTCGTCGACTCAGTGGCGTGTTCTGACCGTGTGTGGACCAGCCACTCTGGCACTTGGTCGATTAAGGCGAACAAAGGCGCGTCGACTTCGACCTCCCCGGCGGTGGTGACGGTTGGCACCGAATTCCAGAACGGAACGACCCGGGTGGACGTCTCCAACGTAAACACCGGCAGCCGCCTCGGCGGGCTCGTCGCATCGCATGATGGAACCTCTACCTACCTGGCCGCAGTCATGATCAACGACTCCCCCGACCGGGTCGAGCTGGTAATCGTCGTCGACGGGACGTCGACGGTGATTGCCACGTCCAACCCAACCTTCGCCGCTACAAACAGGCTCGTCCTGACGCGATTTGGAGCGGCCGTAGCGGTCAGCCTCAACTCGACGACGACGATCAATACGACGTTGAGTGCTAGCCAGGTCACTTCCCTCGGGTCCGGAGGCCGATCCGGCCTGTTCGGTGGGCACCAATCGGTCCAATTCGACGACTTCGTGGCGACCAAATGAACACGAGTCTGCGCCACCTCGCTCGATGGTCGGTTGCGATCGCCGGGATCGTCATCGTCGTTGGATTCTGGCCGAGCCGTTTCGGCGGTGCGACTACCATGGTCGTAGTCCAGGGCGACTCCATGCTCCCGACGGCCCGTAACGGCGATCTACTCCTCAGCCGTTCACAACGGCACTACGAGGTTGGCGACCTTATAGTCTACGAGACCCACCCCGCGCCGACAAAGGTGATTCATCGGATCACAGAGGTCCTGAGCGACGGCTCGTTCGTGACACAGGGCGACAACCGCACCACGGCGGATGCCGTTCGCCCCACACCCTCCGACGTAATCGGTAAGGAACGCTTCACCATCCCCTATGGGGGCTACATACTCTGGCTCTGCTCGCGCTGGTGGACACTCGGTCTTGTAACTGGGCTACTAATCACGCTGCGACTCCTGCGCGATCCCCAGCCCACAACAGCGGTGACACCCGAGCCGTCGGTCGTGCCTAAACCCGCTTGCGTCGCGAACCCGTCGATAGAAGATATGCGGTGACAGACCGATGGCGTTAGAAACAGACCACCTCGATCGCCTACTTGACGCGATGGCCGAACTCGAAGACGCTGCGCGGTCCAACATCGATCGCAGCATCCAGATCCAACATCGGATTCACCGGATACGCGATCAGATTCAAGCCGGGACGCCCCTACTCGAAGTTGTGCGAGGAGAAGAGGAGCCGCGAATCGTCGAACTTCTCAGCGAGACCGCGACGACCCTCAACACCGTGGGGGCCGAGCTCCGAGCCGCCAAGGCGTTAGCCCTTCGCGCTGAGGGACTCACAATCGATTCGATCGCGGAACTGTTCGGCGTCAGCCGCCAGCGGATCTCTGCCCTCCTGCGCCAGCCCTCAGCCAGTCCGCTGAAGAGTTGAGCCCACAGATACGCGCCCAGTCGACGAGGCGCGATCTGTTGCCATTTCTCTCCCGCCAGGGGCAGGCTATTTAGGCCAAGTCGAATAGCCCGTTAATCTGATGCTTCCGAAGAATATCGAGAGGGGCCAATTCGTTGGGAGCGTCGGGTTCGGTGACCGAGCCGCGTGGGCACATCGCTGTTATAGGCGCTGGCATCGGCGGTTTGGGTGCAACGTTGGCAATGTCTCGGGCCGGCTATCGCGTCACCCTCATAGAGCGCGATGACACGCCCCTACCCAACTCGGTAGAGGCAGCGTTCGAGTGGGACCGGCGCGGCGCGCCGCAGGTTAGGCATTCGCATGGTTATGCGGCCCGGCTACACAACATCCTGCGATCCCAGTTCCCCGACGTCTTGGACGAGCTCTGCAAGGCAGGCGCCGTGGAACACGATCTGGGCGCAATGCTCCCAGATGAAGTCCGCCGCGATATCGACGAGCTAAAGGTCATCGCGGCTCGTAGAACGACCTACGAGTGGGTTCTCAGACGCGCTGCTACACGTTCACCGCTCGTCGACCTACGAGTTGGGGTGGGCGTCGACGGGCTCCTTGCCGACACGCTCAGCAACGCCGAGGTCACACACATCATTGGTGTGCGCCTCGATGACGAGACCTCGATCGAGGCAGATGCCGTCATAGCCAGCACTGGTCCACACAGTGACCTTGCCCGGTGGCTCGAGCCGCACGGCGTTGACATCCCCGAAGTGGTCGCCAAGACAGGTATTACCTACCTCACTCGTTTCTATCGTCTGCAACCGGGGCGCTCGTTGCCAGGAGGCGTCCTGCAAACCTCTAGCCGGCGCGCCGGCCTGAGCTACTCCTGCGTCGGGGCCGACAACGGTACGTTCTCGATCACGATCGCCGTCGAGAGCACCGACGGCGAGCTCCGGCGTCACCTCCTTGCGCCCGGGCGGTTCGAAGCTGTCTGCCAAATGCTTCCCGGCATCGACACGCTGACCGATGAGCAGGACGCTTACCTGGCCAGCTGGGCGATCGGGACGTAGACCTCTTTGTCATCCTGAGGAGCCCCGACGCGTCGGGGTGGCGACGATAGCGGAA
>JADFOM010000154.1 GCA_022562835.1 Acidobacteriota bacterium
GACCCACGGTGCGTCAATCTTGTCGGTCGGTGCTCGTAAGAACTCGTTGAGCAGGCCAGGAATGGACTCATCGCCGTGGGTGATCGTCGCAGCGAAGGTCTTGTGACAGCAGTGCTCACTCCACGTCTGTGCGAGCATCTCGAGTTCGGCGTCGGTCGGAGCGCGTCCGAGGCCTGCGAAATGTTCGGCGATCGCACTCATTTCGTCGGCGCTGAGCGAGAGGCCGCGTTCGGCGGACAACGCCACAAGCTCGTTTCTGTCGAGACCCTCGAGCGGCACGTTTCGGGTCGGTTGCGCTTCGTTGTGCTCGATGACAAAGCCAGGCTCGAGCGGTCCAATCGTGTGGCGTTGCGTTACCTCGTTTACGAGCAGACGCTGCGCTAGCCGCTCAAGAGCGTCACCTCGTACCGAATCGCTGAGATAGCGGTGGCCTGTGGCGCAACGCTCCAGGCTCGCAACGCCCAGGCGGTGAGCGGCTCGGAGCAGCTCCTCCGCAGCAATGTCGGCGACACCCGGGCGGAATCCGACTTCGAGATGTTCGTGGAGATCGTCTTGGGATTCCCACGTACCGGTCTGGATGACCGGGTCGATGAGGAGCTTGTGGGCCAACAGATCGGCCTCGGATTGATCGAGCGTTCCGTCGAGGTGATAGAGGTCGACGATCGTGAGATCGGACGCGTCGACTCCCATTGCGTGGGCGGCTCGACGCAGCTGAGCGACGCGGGGATCATCGGTGCCGATGGTGGACACGGCAAGGCGGTAACCGCTCACCCTGCGGGTCTATCAGGGGAATGACACCGTTGCTATTCGCGCGCTCCGATTTGGTCGAATTTCTTGCAACTTCGCGCGCCCCGCGCGAGTGACACCACCGCACGGGAGCGAACCGATGTGGCTGAGTCTCGTCGATTTGTTGCAGGCCGGCGAGGGTCATGCCACTAATATCTGCTGATGCGCCACAAAGCCATCCGACTGCCCGTCGTCGCCCTCCTGCTCGCGCTGTCACTGATTCTCATGGCATGCGGCGACGACGATGACGCCGAAGAATCATCGAGTGCACAACACCTGACGACGTCGACTGCACTCAGCGCGAACGGAGAACAGTCCGGGCTTACAGCATCGTTTCGCGGAGTGACCGAAGACTCGATCAAGGTGGGGATCGTCTATGCCGACTTCGCTGCCATCCGCGAGATGGTTTCCATCGACCTCGATCACGGATCCTATGAGGATGCTCACCGCGCTTTGATCGACGAGATCAATTCCAACGGCGGGGTCCTCGGCCGTCAGATCGAACCAGTATTCAGTGGGATCAACCCGGTGCTGGATACCGATACCGAGGCTGCGTGCGTCAAGCTCGCTCAAGATGAGGATGTGTTCATCGTGACCGGCAACATTCTCGACGATCAGCCGCTCTGTTACCTCGAGACCAACGACACCGCTTTCATAGGAACCACCCAGACCAACGCTCACCTCGAACGGGCGAACGCGCCGTGGTACTCCGGGTTGCGCAACGCGGACGAGTCGACCGAGGCCACGGTCAGCGGCTTCATGGATCGCGGATTGTTTGACGGCGCGACCGTCGCCGTCGTCGCTGTCGCAGCCGATCAACTGCTCGTCGACGATGTCGTCATTCCGCTCCTCGACAACGCCGGCATCGAGATCACCGATACCTCGATCATTACTGCGCCGCCTGCAGACCCCGTCGCTACCGCGGTCGATGTAGATGTCATCATCGAGCGTCACTTGGCCGCCAATGTCGACCTCGTGCTCGTGGTTGGTCAGGCCAGCGTCACATACCCGACCGGATTGGAGCGCTCGACGTTCCGTCCGCAGATCCTTTCAACGTCGCTCTCGTCGATGCGCGCCTATATCCGCGACGGCACAGAACGTGACCTGTCGGTGCTGGACGGAGCCATTGCCGGCAACGCAGCCGAGCAGCAGCTCTGGTGGGCCGACCCGGAGATGCAAGGCTGTATCGATATTGTCGAGGCCTACAACGCCGTTACCATCATCGACCCCAACACCCGTGAGGCCGGTGAACCGGAGAACATCGTTTCGGTCGCAACGGCTTGCCGCAACCTCGGGTTGATGGTCGCGCTGCTCGAGGCTGCGGGTCCAGATCTGACCAACAACACGCTGGCGGACGCTGGTGAAACGCTTGGCGAGTTCCACGTGCCTGGTCAGGGCGATGCCAATTACCGTACCGGCGGGCCCGACGGCGATGTTCCGATCTACTTCTACGAATGGGATGACGAACTTCAGGACCTCAGGCCCGACGGTACGACGTTATAGCGGTGTCATAACGGTGTCTGACACCGGACAGTTTCAGACGTTGAGGGGACTAAGTACGCCGGGCTGAGCAGCTATGACCGCGGGAATCGCTCGGACGATACGAGCCGCGGCGGTTGCGTTTCCGCCCTCGGCTGGATTGCCGGTCCCGTCGTCGGCCTCCACGGTTACGGTCAACTTGGGCTGTCCTTCGATGATGACGCGGTGACAACCCGTTTTGTTGGCAGGTGGCTGGGGCCAATCGGGTGCCGCGTCGGGTCCGAACTCGGTGCCGATTCGGGTGACGTGTTCGACGACCAGAAACGGCGCGCCGTCGACGATGCCCTGAACCTCGAAGCGCATCGCGCCGATGGTCCCCGCTTCGAAGGTGCCCATGGTAGGCACGTCGATGTCAGCGCTGAGCGGCAACAGCTCGACGTGTTCGACAATCTCGTCGAGCACGATGTCGAGGCCATCAGCCATCGTGCGTAGCGAGGGACCCCATATCGAGGTGGGCACAGTGTCGATCAGCATCGGCGGTCGGCTGTCGATGGGCATTCCGAAGCCGACGAGGTTGCGTACGGCGTCGGGCGCGTGATAACTCGCGTAGTCGAAGATCTCTTGGATGCGGATGGCGTCGATGCGTCCAGCGGCTCTGGTCAACAGCAGCGGGAGAATGTCTTGTGCCCAACCGGGGTCAATGCCGGACACGAAGACCGAAACATTGCCTTCGCGACAGGCCGCGCCGATGCGACCTGCCAACGCGGTGGGCACCGTTTTGGGGTGTAGCAGGCCGTACACCGATGTAGAGACGACGTTGGCGCCTGCTCGCAGGCAGCGTTCGACGTCGTCAACCGCGTCGTCGGGGCGCAGATCGCCCGAGGCCGTGTAGACAACGGCATCGGATTGGGCCAGCAGCGCGTCGACGGCCTTTGCGTTCGATCCATCGGTGGTCGTGATCCCGACCGGTGCGACACCAGCCAGCTCACCAATGTCGCGGCCAACCTTGTTGGGCTGAGACACGATCGCTCCGACCAGCTCGAGGCCGTCGACGGCGAGCACCGTGCGCATCGCGGGTTGTCCCACATTGCCTGTTCCCCACACGACGACACGGTGATGCATCGGGCTAGTCCGGCTCAGAGGATCTGGCTCAGGAATGCTTTGGTGCGCTCTTCTTGAGGGTTGGTGAAGAAGTGTTCGGGTGTGCCGACCTCGACGATCTCTCCATCGGCCATGAA
Source organism: Acidobacteriota bacterium (assembly GCA_022562835.1). GTDB lineage: Bacteria > Actinomycetota > Acidimicrobiia > Acidimicrobiales > SHLQ01 > JADFOM01. Next base: position 3,504 of record JADFOM010000154.1, read on the forward strand.
CACGACACGGTCGGCGACCTCGCGAGCGAACCCCATTTCATGGGTCACAACAACCATCGTCATCCCCTCACGCGCGAGCTCGAGCATCGACTCAAGGACCTCATTGATCATCTCGGGGTCAAGCGCAGATGTCGGTTCGTCGAACAACATGACCTTCGGTCGCATTGCAAGGGCCCGCGCGATCGCAACGCGTTGTTGTTGCCCGCCGGACAGTTGTCCCGGGTACTTGTTGACCTGTTCCGGGATCTTGACCCGTTCGAGCAACTCCATCGCGTGCGCCTCGGCCTCGGCCTTGGGAACGTGGCGTACCTCGCGTGGGGCAAGCGTGATGTTCTCGAGAATCGTGAGATGTGGGAAGAGATTGAAGCTTTGGAAAACCATGCCTGTCTCGCGTCGGACCTCCTGGATGTTCTTGATGTCGTCGGACAGCTCCACACCGTCGACCGTTATCGTGCCGGCGTCGTGTTTTTCGAGTCGGTTGACGCAGCGGATCAGCGTCGATTTGCCCGAGCCCGATGGCCCGATGACAACGACGACCTCTTGGAGCCCAACCGTGAGATTGATGTCCTTGAGGGCCTGAAAATCGCCGAAGAACTTGTCCATGTTCTCGATCGTGATAAGGGCTTCGCCGGTGCCCGCGGCCTGGGTCGCGTCGGCGAACACATGTGCAGATTCGCCTCCGTTCGTGTCTTCAACAGACATTAAGTTCCCCTTTGCTTTGTGTCATCGCTCGGCCCCGCGCAGCTTCTTTTCAAGACGTTGACTCTCGCGCGACATCGTGTAGGAAACGACCCAGAAGATCAACGCGACGAACATGAACGTCAGGTCTTGAAGTCCTCTGCCCTGGAAGTCGGGCTGGCTATTGGCGGCGCGAGAGACCTTGAGGATCTCGGTGAGGCTGATGAAGCCGAGCAACGATGTGTCCTTCCAGAGGCTGATGAACTGTCCGACCATCGCCGGAATCACCGCACGGAGCGCCTGAGGCAGAACGATCAGCCGTTGCACCTTGCCGAATGGCAAACCAACGGCCTGCGCGGCCTCGATCTGGCCCTTGTCGACTGCCTGAAGTCCACCGCGCACAATTTCGGCTATGTATGCAGCCGAAAACGCCGTTACGACAATCATGGCGCGCGTTACTTGCGAAGGCGCGTCAAACCCCTTCGGGAAGAAGAAGAGCAACATGCTGTCGCCGAAAAAGAGCAGCGTGATCAACGGCACGCCACGGATGAACTCGATAAAGGTCACCGACAGTCCCCAAAATAGCGGTGTCGTGGACTGCCGTGACAAAGAGAGCGCCGCTCCAAGTGCGCCGCCGATGACTGCGCCGCCAACCGCGGCGAAGGGAAACTCGATGAGCCCTAGGGGCTTCACCATTGTCCCGGTCCCGAAGATCACGACGAACGCAATCGCGCCGATCACCGCACAGATTACACCGATGATGGTGGTCTGGTTTGACGCCGGTGCGGTCCGTGATCCACGCCGACCGAGTGCGAGCAAGATACCCAGTGGGAACGCGATGACAATTCCGGAGATCGCGACCAGCAGGTTGACCATCATCCCGCCCCACTTGTCCCACCCGACGCCAGGGTCTCCGACCAAATCATTAAGCGGTCCGCTTAGCATCGACGCCAGCAGGAAACTCGCGACCATCGCACCCGCCATCGCCGCCCAGCGGAAGAGTCTCGGCCGCTCGGGTCCGAGCAACTTGGGGACGAGGGCAACCGCCAGCCCAACAAAAGTCGCTAAGAGCGGGAGGAACGAATTTGCCTGCATCATGATGATCGCCGAGCACAGCCCGACCAGCGGGAACCACCACGCCCAGGATCGCACGAACTCGGGCAGGTGTTGCCCTATCCAGCGGCCGGCGACCAGCAAACCGAGCGCCACTCCGGCATTAACCCAAGGGATGATCGTCTGAGTGAGAATAAGGACAAGTCCCACCAGCGCGAGCATTGGCCACGCACGGCGCAACATGTCGCGCGGGGTCGATTCCGGTGGCTCGGTGCCGGCTTCGATTGCTTGGCGGCGCGACGACTCGAACATGGCGCCGCCGGTCAGCGAGAACGTGAAACAAAGTGCCCACGCCGCTCCTACCGGTCGCCAGACCTCTTCCTTCGGGAAACGTCCGACCATCCAGAGCCGCAGGTTGACGCGCAGAATCTCGTATTCGTTGTTTACGAGCCAGTTGGTGACTACCCCTAGTTTGTACTCACCCTGAAGAAGCGCATCGGTGATGTTGAAAACGAATAGCTGAATGAAGATGAGAGCGAACAGAACCGTGAAGACGCCGCTGGTCTTGGTGGCGAATAGGTTCTCCTTAACCCACTCGCCTGCTGTGAGTTTCTTGGTGACGGGGCGGCGCGTCTCATCGTCGATCGGGAGGGGTAGGTCGTTGATCAGGTCGGTCATGTCAGCGTCCAACCAGTTGGAGCCGTCGATTGACCACGTTGAGCATCGCCGAGATGGTCAACGAGAAGGTCAAGTACGAGGCCATCAGCAGCACGATGTTCTGGGGAGCGGGGTTGCCGTTGCCGATGACGGTCTGGGCGACGAAGGTCAATTCGATGTAGGAGACAGCCAAGCCGAGCGAGGTGTTCTTGGTGTAGTTGAGGACCTGATTTATGATCGGCGGAACCGCAATGCGAAATGCCTGGGGCAATATGACAAATCGGTAGCGCTGGAAGTTCGACAGCGCAACTGCGCTGGCGGCCTCGACCTGTCCTTTGGACACTGCCAGGATCGAGCCCCGAACGATCTCGGCGACGTGTGAGGCGGTGTAGAGGGCAAGGGCGAGGGTTAA